>CAMCTE010000025.1 GCA_945878385.1 Azohydromonas lata NBRC 102462
GGTGGTGATCGTCACCCCCGCCTGGGCCGATGCCAACCACGGCAACTGGCAAACCGCACGCCGTTGGGGCCGTCATCTGGCCTCCAAGCATACGGTGCTGCTGACCGACCGGTGGCCCGATGGGCGTGTACAGGCCATCACAGTCCGCGCTGATGCCGGAATACTCCCGCACGCCCAAGCCCTGATCGCCCTGCATGCCAGGCGGTCCGCCGATTCGGTGCAGGCCTGGCAGCAGCAACACGGCCCCAAGGGTTTGGCGGTGGTGCTCACCGGCACCGACCTCTACAAAGACCTCATCAGCACGAACCCGTCCACCACGCAAACGGTGCGCGCCTCGTTGCAGGCCGCCCAGGCGCTGGTGCTGCTGCAGGACCAGGCCCCCAAAGCCCTGCCCGCCGAGCAGCAGCACAAGGCGCAGGTCATCTTCCAGTCCACCAGCGCGCGCAAGCCTTGGGTCAAAACCGACCCGGCCATGCGCCCCCTGCGGGTGGTGATGGTGGGCCATCTTCGTGAAGAAAAGGACCCCGACACCCTGCAGCGCTGCGCCGCGCTGCTGCAACAGGCCCCATCGGGGCACCCACCGGTGCTCATCGACCATCTTGGCGCGGCGCTGGAGCCCGCATTCGAAAGCACCGCCCGGGCCACCCAGGCCGCCTGCCCCCACTACCGCTGGCTGGGTGCACGCAGCCATGAGGAGGCTCGCCGCCGCATCCAGCGCGCTCATGTGCTGGTGCACACCAGCCGGATGGAAGGCGGCGCCCATGTGATCATGGAAGCGGTGCGCAGCGGCACACCCGTCTTGGCCAGCCGCATGGACGGCAATGTGGGCATGCTCGGCGAAGGCTATGCCGGCTACTTTCCGGTGGGCGACGCACGGGCTCTGGCGCAGGCGCTGCAACGGTTTCAAGCCGATGCCGAATTCCGCCGCACGCTGCACGCGCAATGCGAAGAAAGAGCCACCTTGTTCGACCCGCTGCATGAAGCGCAGGGCCTGCAGAATTTGGTGGCCCAGTTGGTGGCCACCTGAAGGGCACCTGAAAGCCACCTGACTACCCGCGGATGGTCTTACCCGTCGCCATCCCGCAGCCGGTGCCCCAGCCCCAGCCCCAGCCCTAGCCCTCCGCCCGCCGCAGCGCCCGCGACAGCATCACCACCGGAATCAGGCCCACCACCACGATGGCCAGGCTGGGCAAGGCGGCCTCACCCAGCCGCTCGTCACGCGCCAGGTTGAAGGCCACCACCGCCAGCGTGTCGGCATTGAAGGGCCGCAGCACCAGGGTGGCGGGCAACTCCTTCATCACATCCACGAACACCAACAGCAGGGCCGCCACCGCACTGCGCCGCAGCAAAGGCAAGTGCAGTTCACTCAGAATGCGCCAGGGGCGTGCACCCAGCATCCGCGCGGTGTCGTCCACCGCGGGCGGCACGCGCGCATAGCCCGATTCAATGGCCTGCAAGGCCACCGCGGAAAAGCGCACCAGGTAGGCCAGCAAGAGTCCCAGCACCGTTCCGGTGAACCACGCCGGGACGCCCCACTGGGGAACAACGGCCTGCACCCAACCCAGTGGCAGCAAGATGCCCACCGCAATCACACCGCCGGGCACCGCATAGCCCAGGCCCACCACGCGCGCACCCGCACCCAAGCCCCATTGGGCCCACCGGTCCAGCCCACCATGCTGAGCCTGCCGGCCCAGACCCACGCGCTGCAGGAAGGCCAGCAACACCGCCAGCCCGGTGGCCATCAGGGCAGCCCCTGCCGCCAGTCGAAAACTCGCCCAGGCCCAAGCCCCAAACGCAGCGACGGGCAAACCGATGTCAGAGAAATGCGCCTCCTGCCACAACAGGCGCAGCAGCAGCAGCACCGGCAGCACAAAGCCCAAGGCCACCGGCAGCGCACACAACGCAAAGCCCAACAGCGCCAGGCCGCCGCGCAGCACCAGCGGCCGGGCGTCCTGGGAAGTCGACGGACCCTGCCGATTGGCCGCAAAGCGAAGCCGCGCCTGCGCGCGGCGCTCCATCCACAACACCGCCGCCACCACCACCAACAGCAGGGAGGCCAACTGCGCGGCGGCCTGCCGGTCGTTCATCGCCAGCCAGGCCTTGTAGATGCCGGTGGCGAAGGTGTCCAGGCCAAAGAAGGCGCTCACGCCATAGTCGGCCAGCGTCTCCATCAGGGCCAAGGCCACACCGGCCACGATGGTCGGGCGCGCCAACGGCAGCGCCACCTCGCCCACCCGGCGCCAGAAACCCGCGCCCAGCAGGCGCGCGGCTTCCATCATCTGCACCCCGCGCTCGGCCAATGCGGTGCGGGTCAGCAGGTACACATAGGGGTACAGCGCCAGCGTGAACAACAGCACCGCCATGGGCAGGCTGCGCACGTCGGGCCACAGCGCCCCTTGCAGCCCGAAAGCGGCACGCAAGGCCGTCTGCACCGGGCCGCTGAACTGCAGCGCATCGGTGTAGACATAGGCCAACACATAGGCCGGCATCGCCAAGGGCAAAAGCAGTGCCCATTCGAAGGTGCGCCGCCCCGGCAATTCGAACAGGGTGACGGCCGCGGCCGCACCCGCGCCCAACAGCGTCACACCCAGCGCCACCGCCACCACCAGCACCACCGAATTCAGCGCATAGCCCGGCAACACCGTGCTCCATTGGTGGGACAGCGTGGCCCAGGCTTGCGCATCGGCCCCCAGCCAAGAGCCCAGCACGCCCAACACCGGCAGGCTCAGGGCCACGCACAGCAGCGCCGTCAGCAGGCTGATCGACCGCATCTCAGGCACCGCCGCGTCGGGTTTTGGGAATGGGAATTGTTTGCATTTGGGTCAGCGACCGTATCATAGGTGCATGTTCCTCAAGGTCGAACAAGTCACCCTGCGCTACCCCGGTGCATCCCGCCCCGCGGCCGACCGGGTGTCTTTCAGTCTGACCACCGGTCAGATCGGCGTGCTCATCGGCCCCTCGGGCTGCGGCAAGACCAGCCTGCTGCGCGCCATCGCCGGCCTGGAGCGGCCCGCCGAGGGTGAAATCTGGATCCGCGACCGCCAACTCAGCGGCCCGGGCCTGCACACCGCGCCGGAAGACCGTCAAATCGGCATGGTGTTCCAGGATTACGCCTTGTTTCCCCACCTCACCGTGGCCGAAAACATCGCATTCGGCATCAAACACCTGCCCAGCGCCGAGCGCCGCCAGCGGGTGGACGAACTGCTGGATGTGGTGGGCCTGGCCCACGCCGCCCAACGCGCTCCCCACCAGCTCTCCGGCGGCCAGCAGCAACGCATTGCCCTGGCCCGTGCCCTGGCGCCGCGCCCGCAACTGCTGCTGCTGGACGAACCCTTTTCCAGCCTCGATGTCGACCTGCGCGAACGCCTGGCGCACGACCTGCGCACCATCCTCAAGCAGACCGGCACCACCGCCCTGTTCGTCACCCACGACCAGCAAGAGGCCTTTGCGCTGGGCGATGTGATTGGCGTCATGCACCAGGGCCGGCTGGAGCAGTGGGACAGCCCGTACGAGCTCTACCACCGCCCGGCCACCCGCTTCGTGGCCGAATTCATCGGGCATGCGGTGTTCACCCCGGCGCAGATCGTGATGTGCGCGCATGGCCCCTGCGTGCACACGCCGCTGGGCGAAATCGACAACCCCAATGAATGCCCACTGCCCGGCGCCTACCCGGACGGGCACTGCGATGTGCTGCTGCGCGCCGACGACATCATCCACGACGACGACAGCCCGGTGAAGGCCCGCATCGAACGCAAGGCCTTTCGCGGTTCGGAGTTCCTCTACACGCTGCGCCTGGCCTCGGGCGAACAGGTGCTCACCCATGTGCCCAGCCACCACGACCACCACCTGGGCGAATGGATCGGCATCCGTTTGCAGATGGACCATGTGGTGACCTTCCCACGAATCACCTGAACAGGGTCAGGAACTTCCCCCCGCAAACCGCCTCGAAATCGTGCAAGTCCCTAGAATCGGGACATCTGGAAAAGCATGCGGCGACGCGGGATCGGATTGAACATGGGCTCCAAACTCAAGGTGGCAGGACTCGTTGCGGTGGGCGCGCTGGCCGGCGCACTGACCACGCTGCAGTTTTCGGCATACGCCCGCAGCGCGTTTTCGCCGCTGCCGCTGGAAGAGCTGCAGCAGCTCGCCGCCGTATTCGGCATCGTCAAGAGCGACTATGTGGAGTCCGTCGATGAGAAGAAACTCATCACCGACGCCATCTCCGGCATGGTCGCCGGCCTGGACCCGCACAGCCAGTACTTCGACAAGAAGAGCTTCAAGGAATTCCGCGAAGGCACCAGCGGCAAGTTCGTGGGCGTGGGCATCGAAATCGGCATGGAAGACGGAGTCGTCAAGATCGTCTCCCCCATCGAAGGTTCACCGGCCTTCCGAGCCGGCCTCAAGAGCGGCGACCTCATCACCCGCATCGACGACACCGCCGTCAAGGGCCTCACCATGGACCAGGCCGTCAAGCGCATGCGCGGCGAGCCGGCCACCAAGGTCACGCTCACCATCTTCCGCAAGGCCGAAAGCCGCAGCTTCCCGGTGACCATCACCCGAGAAGAAATCCGCGTGCAGAGCGTGCGGGCCAAGATGGTCGAGCCTGGCTTTGCCTGGCTGCGGGTCAGCCAATTCCAAGACCGCACCGTGGACGACTTCGTGCGCAAGCTCGACGAGCTCTACAAGCAAGACCCCAACCTCAAGGGTCTGGTGCTCGACCTGCGCAACGACCCAGGCGGCCTGCTGGAAGGGGCTGTGGCCATGTCCGCCGCCTTCCTGCCCAGCGATGTGGTGGTGGTGTCCACCAACGGCCAGCTGCAGGATTCCAAAGCCATCTTCAAGGCCACCCCCGAGCACTATCTGCGTCGCGGCGGCAACGACCCGCTGCGCCGCCTGCCCGACGCGGTGAAGAAGGTGCCCCTGGTGGTGCTGGTCAACGAAGGCTCGGCCTCGGCCAGCGAAATCGTCGCCGGTGCCCTGCAAGACCACAAGCGGGCCACCGTGATGGGCGCGCAAACCTTTGGCAAAGGTTCGGTGCAAACCGTGCGCCAGCTCAGCGCAGAAACCGCACTGAAGATCACCACCGCGCGCTACTACACCCCAAGCGGCCGCAGCATCCAGGCCAAGGGCATCGTGCCCGATGTGTGGCTGGACGAAACCGCCGAAGGCAATGTGTTCGCCGCCCTGCGCACCCGCGAAGCCGACCTGTCCAAGCACCTCAAGGAAGGCGAGGAAGGCAAGGACGAAGCCCGCGAAAAGGCGCGCGAGGAAGCCCGCAAGAAGCTTGAGGAAATGAGCAAGAACAACGAAATCAAGCCGCTGCCCGAATTCGGCAGCGCCGAGGATTTCCCTCTGCAGCAGGCCCTGAACCAGCTCAAGGGCCAGCCGGTGATGGCCAGCAAGAGCGCCACCGAGCGCAAGGCCCAGGCCAGCGGGTCCTGAGCCGCGCCGGGCGGGCTGCCCTTGTCATAACCGCATGACCGACGACGAGCTGCTGCGCTATTCGCGGCACATCCTGCTGCCCGAAATCGGCGTTGAAGGGCAGGAACGGCTGCTGGCTTCTCGCGCTTTGGTGATCGGCGCCGGTGGGCTTGGTTCGCCCGTGGCCCTGTACCTGTCCGGAGGCGGTGTGGGGCACATCACCCTGGTCGACCACGACACGGTGGACGTCACCAACCTGCAACGGCAGATTGCGCACGGCCAGGCCAGTGTGGGCCGCGCCAAGGTGGAATCGGCGCGCGAGCGCATGCTGCAGATGAACCCGCTGGCGCGCATCACCACGCTGCAGGAAAAGGCCGATGGCGCGCGCCTGATGGAACTGGTGGCGCACGCCGATGTGGTGCTGGACTGCTGCGACAACTTCACCACGCGCCAGGCGGTGAATGCGGCCTGCGTGGCGCACGCGGTGCCACTGGTCTCGGGTGCAGCCATCGGCTTCGACGGCCAAATTGCGGTCTACGACACACGCAACCCACAAGCGCCCTGCTATGCCTGTGTGTTCCCGCCCGACACCACTTTTGAGGAAGTGCGCTGCGCCACCATGGGCGTGTTTGCGCCTCTGGTGGGCATCATCGGCAGCATGCAGGCGGCCGAAGCGCTGCGCCTGTTGGCCCACACCGGCGAAAGCCTGGCTGGGCGCCTGCAGATGCTGGACGGACGCCGCATGGGGTGGACGGAAATCCGCATGACCCGGCAAGCCGATTGCCCGGTGTGCGCAGCAAGCCGGCGGGGCTGATTAAGCGCCCTTGACAGCGCGTGTGCGTCCTTTTCGTGGCCGGGCCAGCGCCGTAGCGCTGCCAGAGCGGCCGTTCGCGCTCGCCCCAGGGCCTGTCGGGGTCTGCCAGGGCCTATCGTTCCTTGTCGCGCCCCATCTGCTGCCGCACCGCCTCCACCGCCGCTGCCGCGTCCAAGCGGCCGTGGCCAAACTCGATGTCGGGCCCCGGCACACCCAGGTCCCGGCTTGATTCCAACAACAGGCGTTCGATGCGCTCGGGCGGTGCATCGGGGTCCAACGCCATCATCAGCGCCATCACACCAGCCACCATCGGGGCCGCATACGACGAACCGCTGACCCGCGTGTATCCACCCCCGGGCCGCAGCGTGGCGATGTGGGCCCCGGGTGCGGCCAGGCTCAGGTGCCAACCGTAGGAGGCCCATGCCGGCCGCCGGTCGCGCTCGTCGGTGGCGCCCACGGCCACCATCCAAGGGCTGCGGCTCCATCCGGGGTTCACACCCTTGTTACCTGCGGGAACCACCAACAGGCCTTGGCCACGGTGCAGGTACTGCGCGGCCGCTCGAATCGTCGGGCTTTCAGTCAACCCCTCGTAACTGACATTGACCACCTGGGCACCCGCATCAGCCGCCAACTGGATGCCGCGGGCAATCTGGCCCAGCGTTACCGGTTCCTGGCCACGCGTCACCTTCACCGGCAGGATGCGGGCGCGCTCATGCAGTTGCACGCGCTGCGCTTGCCGCGCGAAAGACGCCACGGCCACGCCGGCCACCGCAGTGCCGTGGCCGCGCTCGTCCATGGTCGGCGCGCCGGGCTCCAAGGCATGCAGGCCCGGTAACACCAGCCCCTGCAGGTCGGGGTGATGCGCGTCCACGCCACTGTCCACCACCGCAATGGTCACGCCGCGCCCGGTGGACCAACGCATCGCCTGTGCCCACTGCACCTGGTCCCAGTGCCAACCCGCGGCTGCATCGCCAGACGGGCGCCACCAACCTGCCACGGCCACGGTGCGGTTTCGTTCCGCACTCACCACGCCAGGGGCCACCCACAGGGCTGCCGCGCATCGCATCGCAGCCGACCAATCCGATTGCTCCATCACCACCGTCAGCCCATCGGGCTGCACCTCCAGTGCACAGCGGGGCAATCGAGCCTGCAGACCCTGCACCGCCGCCTCGTGGCGCATCACCGCCACCATGCCCAGCGCACCGGGCTTGGGCCCTTCGCGCCATGCCCAGACCGCAACGGCCAGCACCAGCGCAGCCCATGCCCACCGTTTGATCGGCCAGACCGACCCCATCCACTGTGTATTCATCACACTCCCCAGAACCCCGCCGCGGTCCTCGAGGCGGTGAAGACAGCCCCGGTTCCGAAACGATTTCGCATCAGTTCCGGTGTTTAACGGCAGATGAATCACAAGATTGAGTGCTGATAGTCTGCAATCATCAGAAACTGAATTTGTGATGAAGTAACAATTTAGGGTGCGAGCTCCATAGACCTTGGCGGCGGCGCGCACGGGAAAGCACATCCCAAGCGACAATCGGGTTTGTACGGAGCGTTGCTGCGATGAAGTTGACTCAGGAAGTTTTGGATCTGCTGGATGAAGTGCTGCGCCTGCAAGGGCGCGCGCAAACCTTCCAGGCCGATACCCCCTTGATGGGCGCAGTGGCCGAACTGGATTCGCTGGCCGTGATGGAGCTGCTGTCCGCGTTGCAGCAGCGCTTTGGCTTGCAGTTGCACGATGACGAACTCGACAGCAGCCTGTTCGCCACCGTGGGCAGCCTGGTGGCCTTTGTCAGCGAAAAGTTGCAGCGCGTCGTGCCGGCTGTCTGAGTTCAGCGGGCTTCAATCAGCGGGCTGAACGCCACGCCTTACACCAGTATCTCTACCGGCGGTGGGTGCCCCAGGAACGCCTGCGGGCTGGCCGTGGCACCATAGGCACCCGACTGAAACACCACCACCCAGTCGCCCACTTCAGCTCGGGGCAGCCGCATGCGGTCGGCCAGCAGGTCCAGCGGCGTGCACAGCGGGCCCACCACCGTACTGGTTTCCAGTTCACCCAGGGGTGCAGCCGGGTCGGCGGGCAGTACCGTCACCGGGTAGTTCTTGCGAATCACTTGCCCGAAGTTGCCTGATGCGGCCAGGTGATGGTGCAGCCCTCCATCGGTGACCAGGAACACCTGCCCACCCGAAACCTTGCGGTCCACCACACGCGCCACATAGAGGCCCGCTTCGCCCACGAGGTAGCGCCCCAGTTCCAGGGCCAGCGTGGCTTGCGGCAGGCTGTGGGCGGCACGCTGCACCAGGGCCTGCATGCCCTGCCCCAATGCGTTCAGATCCAGGTGCCGGTCACCGGGAAAATAGGGAATGCCCAAGCCGCCACCCAGGTTGAGGTGCGTCACC
Source organism: Azohydromonas lata NBRC 102462 (assembly GCA_945878385.1). Taxonomy (GTDB): domain Bacteria; phylum Pseudomonadota; class Gammaproteobacteria; order Burkholderiales; family Burkholderiaceae_C; genus RFTU01. Next base: position 8,633 of record CAMCTE010000025.1, read on the forward strand.
GGCTGCCCCGTCTGCTGCGCCAGGCGTTCTGCCCATTCCAGGCTCAAGCGCTGAGCCTCCAAGAGGGCATCGGCCTGCAGGCTCTGAGAACCGGCATAGAGGTGGAACCCCTCGAAATGCAGGCCCGCAGCGCCTGGTGCCGCCGGCAGGACCATCTCACGCAACAGGGCCGGCGCCTGCGCCACATCCACACCGAAGGGCTTGGCACCTCCGCCCATGCGCATGCCCGAACCCTTGAGCTCGAAGTCTGGGTTCAGGCGCAAGGCCACACGGGCGGTGCGGCCGCTGGCCACAGTTGCCTGCCGCAAGACTGGCAACTCACGCGCCGATTCCACATTCACCAACACGCCGGCGGCCACCGCCGCCAGCAGTTCCTCGTCCCGTTTTCCCGGCCCGGCGAAGCTCATGTGCGCCGGGTCCGCGCCGCAGCCCAGCGCGCGCCGCATCTCACCGGCCGAGGCCACATCCACGCCGTCCACCAGGCCCACCATGAAGCGCACTACATCAGGGTGCGGATTGGCCTTCATCGCGTAATGCAGCCGCACAGCCGAAGGCAGAGCGTGGCGCAGTTCATCCACCCGGTGGCGCTATGCACCGCGGTCCATCACATAGAAGGGGCTGCTGCCCACCTCGCGCGCCACCTCGTGCAGCGTGCGCCCATTGACCAGCAGGGTCGACCCCTGGGCCGGGAAGTAGCGCCTGGCGGCGTGCACCGGGGTGGCAACTGCGGGGCTGGTCACGCGCGCTCCTGTCGTTGTGGCGCACCCATGGCATCCGCAACCACCAAGGGTCGGTCGATCTTTCCGTTGGCGTTGCGGGGCAGCACCGCGCGATGGTGCCACTGCGTGGGCACCAGGTAGGCCGGCAGATGCAGGCGACAGTGGGCCGCCAGCGCATCGAACCCCTCCCCTTGCGTCTGCGCCTGCGATTCCGATTGCGGCAAGCAGCCCGCCGGGCTCACCACCGCCGCCACCCGTTGCCCCAGCGCCTCATCGGGCACGCCGAACACCACGCATTCACCCACCGCAGGATGGCGCAGCAGCACCTCTTCCACCTCGCCCGGGCTCACCCGGTAGCCCGAAGTCTTGATCTGCTCGTCCAGCCGACCCCGGTGGTACAGAAAGCCTTCCTCGTCCCGCCACACGCGGTCGCCGGAAAACACAACCGTCTCCGGCAGCCCATACCCCAGGCTTCGGCCGGCCAGGCCCTCGGGCAAGGGCCGAAAGCGCTGCGCGGTGCGCTCAGGGTCGCGCCAATAACCCAAGCCCACCAACGGGCCCCGATGCACCAACTCGCCGTCTTCGCCAGGCCCACACTCAAGGCCGTCCGGGCGCAGCACGAACACTTCCACATTCGGAATCGCACGGCCCATCGAACCGGGCTTTCGGTCCACATCGTCAGGCGGCAAATAGGTTGAACGGAAGGCTTCGGTCAGGCCGTACATGATGAAGGGCCGGCTGCGCGGCAGCCGTTCGCGCAGGGCGGCCAGGGTGCGCGCCGGCATGGCGCCGCCGGTGCTGGCGAAGTAGCGCAGGTGGTCGTCCAAGCCCTCGGGCCAATTCATTTGCACCAATTGGTGGTACAGCGGCGGCACGGCAGTGAGCCCCGTGATGCGTTCGCGCGCCAGGGCCTTCACCACATCCTGCGACAACAAGTGATTCAACAGCACCGCACGCGCGCCGGCGGTGAAGGCGGTGGTGAGTTGGCTCAAGCCCGCATCAAAGCTCAGCGGCAACACGGCCAACAGGGCATCGTCTGGATGGTTGCCCAAGTACTCGACCACGCTGCGTGCGCCCACCACCAGGTTGCGGTGCGACAGCATCACGCCCTTGGGCCGGCCGGTGCTGCCCGAGGTGTAGAGCAGCGCGGCCAGGTCGGCATCGATGCCGCGTGTGCGGGTGCCAGCGGGCAGCACCATGAACTGGGCCCACGACAACACATCGACCGAAGGCGCTGCGGCCACTGGCCCTGCATCGCTTCCTTCGGTCAGCACCACATGACGAAGCCCACAGCGCTGTTCGTCACGCCACCATTCGGGCGGCAACGCCGGTTCACACGCCTTCCAACGCGCCGCTGAAGTCACCCACGCCGCAGCCTGCGAATCTTCCAACAGATGCTGCACCTGCTCGGCCTTCAGCCCCGGATTCATGGGCACCATCACCAACCCGGCGGCACTGGCGCCGATGCAGGCCACCACCATCTCCAGGCGCTTTTCCAGGTAAACGGCCACCCGGGCGCCGCGCGGCAGGCCCAGCCGCACGAACGCGCCGCGGGCCTGATCCACCTGCTCAGCCAGTTCGCCATAGGTCAGCGGTGTGGCGCCCACTGCAGGCGAAAGGGCTGCACGCGCCAACCAAGCCGCAGGTGTGCGCAAGAGCAAGTCGTGAAGCAAGGCGGGAACCGGCATGGGCCGAAAAGTATGTCATGCCTGCGAGACAATGCATCCCATGCACACCGTCGCCGTCATTGGCCTGGGCTATGTGGGCCTGCCCCTGGTGGCCGCTTTTGGCCGGCACCGCCCCACCATAGGCTTCGACATTTCACCGGTCGTCGTGCAACAGTGCCAGCAGGGGCTAGACCCGTCCCGCGAACTGCCTCCGCAGGCCCTGGCGGAAGCCACCCAGGCCCGCTACAGCCACGACCCCGCCTGCCTGCGCGAGGCTGATTTCATTCTGGTGGCCGTGCCCACGCCGGTGGACGATGCCCATCAGCCTGACCTCGCACCCCTGGTGCAGGCCTCACGCACCATCGGGCAGCACCTCAAGCCAGGCGCCATCGTGGTCTTTGAATCCACCGTCTACCCTGGCGCCACCGAAGAGGTCTGCATCCCGGCCATCGAAGGCGCCGCCGGCCTGCAGTGGAAGCGCGACTTCTTTGTGGGCTACTCACCCGAGCGCATCAACCCGGGCGACCGTGAACACACGCTGACCAACACGCTCAAGGTGGTCAGCGGCGACACCCCTACCACCCTGCAACGCGTGGCCGCGCTGTACGAGGAAGTGGTGCATGCCGGCGTCTTCCGCGCCAGTTCCCTGCGTGCGGCAGAAGCGGCCAAGGTGATCGAAAACACCCAGCGCGACCTGAACATCGCGCTGATGAACGAGTTGGCGCTCATCTTCGGCCGCATGGGACTGGACACGCGCGAAGTACTGGAAGCCGCCGGCACCAAGTGGAACTTCCTGAAGTTTCAGCCGGGCCTGGTGGGCGGCCACTGCATCGGCGTAGACCCCTACTACCTCACCCACAAGGCCGAACGCTTGGGCTACCACCCGCAAGTGATCTTGGCGGGCCGGCGCATCAATGACGGCATGGGCAAGTACATCGCCGAACAAACCGTCAAGCAGATGATCGCCAGCGGCAGCGCGGTCAAGGGCGCGCGGGTGAATGTGCTGGGCCTGACCTTCAAGGAAAACTGCGGCGACCTGCGCAACAGCAAGGTCGTGGATGTGGTGCAGGAACTGCGCAGCTACGGTGTGGAGGTTCAAGTGGCCGACCCCTGGGTGACCGCCGAGGAAGCAAGGGCCGAATGCGGCGTGGAACTGCACCCCATGAGCGCCATGCAGCCCGCACAGGCCCTGGTGGTGGCCGTAGCCCACCGCGAATTCCAGGCCGCGGGCATGGAAGGCCTGTCGCCTTTGCTGCAAACAGGCGGGGTACTGGTCGACGTCAAAGCCCTGTTCGACCCAGCGCCATGGCGCGCCGCCGGCTTTCAAGTTTGGCGACTGTAAATACCAAAGCATGAGCACGATTCTTCTGACCGGCGCCACCGGTTACATCGCATCCCACACCTGGCTGGCCCTGCAGGCCGCCGGCCACCAGGTGGTGGGCTTGGACAACTTCAGCAACAGCTCGCCCGAGGTGCTCCAGCGGCTCCAGCGCATCAGTGGCCAAGCACCGGTATTCGAACGCGGCGATGTCAACGACGAAGCCAAACTGCGCACGGTGTTTGAGCGTCACCGGCCCGACGCGGTGGTGCACTTCGCGGCCTTCAAGGCCGTGGGCGAATCCACTCAGGAGCCGCTGCTGTACTACGGCAACAACATCGGTGGGCTGGTCACCCTGTGCCGCACGATGCGCGCAGCCGGCTGCACCCGAATAGTCTTCAGTTCCAGCGCCACGGTTTATGGCAAACCTGAAACCCTGCCCATCCGCGAAGACGCCGCCGTGCAGGCCACCAACCCCTATGGCCAGACCAAGTTGATGGGCGAGCAGGTTCTGCGCGACCTGGCGCACGCCGACAGCGCCTGGCGCAACGGCATCCTGCGCTATTTCAATCCAGTGGGGGCGCACGAAAGCGGCCTCATCGGTGAAGACCCGCGCGGCATCCCGAACAACCTGATGCCCTATGTGGCCCAGGTGGCCGTGGGGCGCCGCGCGCGCCTGCAGGTCTTCGGCAACGACTACGACACGCCCGACGGCACGGGCGTGCGCGACTACATCCATGTGACCGACCTGGCCGAAGGCCATGTGGCCGCCCTGCGCCTGCTGCTGGGTGGGGCCGACGGCTTCACCGTGAATCTGGGCACCGGCGAGGGCTACTCGGTGCTTGACTTGGTGAAGGCCTATGAGGCGGCCAGTGGTCGGTCCATTCCCTACGAAGTCGTGGCGCGCCGCCCGGGTGACATCGACGCCTGCTATGCAGACCCGACCAAGGCGCGTGATCTGCTGGGTTGGGCAGCGCGCTTGAACCTGAACGACATGTGCCGCGACAGTTGGCGCTGGCAGGAACTCAACCCGCAGGGGTATGGGCTGTCGGATGGGTGATCAAGAAATTGGCTCAGACCGCCGGCCCGCATTGATGATGTCAGAGGCCCTTGATCCACCGCTCAATCCGGCTCTGCAGCTGCTCAGTCGACAGTTGCTCCCGCAGCCGCTCCACCATCAGCGGCAGGCAAAAAGGGCTGGGTGAGGCCAGGTCCACGCGCACCCAGGGCCATTGCCGCAGCCGCGCCATCGCCTGTTGCAGGCGCTGTACATCGAGCTCTTGCGAAAGCACCTCCTGCTCGGCCTGCCGCAGCAGTTCATTGCCCGCGTCGTACTTGCGAAACACCTCGTAGAACAGGCTGCTGGAGGCCTGCACCTGCCGCGTGGTCTTGCGCGCCCCAGGCAGCCCGCCGCTGACCAGGCCCGACACCCGCGCAATCTCGCGAAATCGCCGCTGCGGCAGGTGGCCGGCCTTCAAGCTGTTCAGGATGTCGTCCAGCAGGGTTCGCTCGTCGGTCTGCGGCAACAACTCATCACGCAGGTCCTGCGGGTCGGCAGGCCACTCCAGGGCATTGGGGGTGAGAATTTCCAGCCCCATGTCGTTGACCGATAGTGAAAAGCTTGCGCCCGCAGCTTGCTTGAAGGCCAGGCGCCAGGCCATCAACTGCGCCAAGCCCGTGTGCACCAAGCGGCCTGCGAAGGGATAGATGAACAGGTGCTGCCCCTCGCGGGACTTCAACACCTCCAACACCACCATACCGGGCGCCGGAATACGCGACAGGCGTTGCTGCGTCATCAGCATGGGCCAGGCCGACTGCAGCTCGGGCTCCGGCGGCGGGTCTTCGCCCTTCACCTCGCCCAACACCGCCAGCGTCGCATCGGCCAACTCGGTGGACAGTGGCATCTTGCTGCCCGCCCACACCGACACCACGCCCTTGGGCTTGGCCGCCTTGCGCACATACGCCGTCATTTCGCGGGTGCGCACATACTCCAGCACCCGCCCGGCGAACACGAAGCAGTCGCCCGGCGACAGGCGGGCGATGAAGCCCTCTTCGATAGTGCCCAGCGTCCCACCCGAAACCCACTTCACCTGCAGGCCTGAATCGCTGACGATGGTGCCCACCTGCATGCGGTGCCGCCGCGCCAGGCCGCGGTCCATCACCACACAACGCCCATCCACGCGCTGCACGCGGTGGTATTCCGGGTAGGCCGCCAGGCTGTCGCCCCCGCGTTCCACAAAGGCCAGCGCCCAGTCGAAGGCCTCACGCGTCAAGCCTTCATACGCCGCCGTGCACCGCACCTCTTGGTACAGCGCATCGGGCTCGAAACCACCACCCAGCGCCACCGTCACCAAGTGCTGCACCAGCACATCCATAGGCTGATGCGGGCTGCTGCGCGACTCCACCTGCCCGGCGCGCGCGGCCCGCTGGGCCGCCACCGCTTCCACCAGTTCCAAGGTATTGGTGGGCACGAGTGTGATGCGGCTGGTGCGCCCCGGGGCGTGGCCGCTGCGGCCAGCGCGCTGCAGCAAACGCGCCACGCCCTTGGGCGACCCCACCTGCAACACCCGCTCTACGGGTAGGAAGTCCACGCCCAAATCAAGGCTTGAAGTGGCCACCACCGCCTTGAGCTGCCCAGCCTTCAAGCCGGCTTCCACCCAGGCCCGCACCTCCTGGTCGAGCGAGCCGTGATGCAAGGCCACCAAGCCCGCCCAATCGGGTCGTTCCTGCAGAAGCAGCTGGTACCAGATCTCCGCCTGCGAACGGGTGTTGGTGAAGACCAGGGTGGTGGCCGCGCTGTCGATCTCGCGCACCACCGGCAGCAGCATCTGCGCGCCCAGGTGGCCACCCCATGAAAATCGCCCCGGCTGCTCGGGCAACAGCGTGTCGATCACCAGGGCCTTGTCCACACGGCCGCGCACCATCAAGGCCCGCTCGCGCTCGCGCTCGGGCAGGGGGCCCACCAGCGTGCGAAGAGATTCGACCAGGTTGCCCAGCGTGGCGCTCAGGCCCCACACCAACAGTTGCGGGTTCCATTGCGCCAAGCGGGCCACGCCCAGCTGCAACTGCACGCCGCGCTTGCTGCCAATCAACTCATGCCACTCGTCCACCACCACGGCCTGCACACCACACAGCAGTGCGGCCGAGTCTTCACGCGTGAGCAGCAGGCTCAAGGTTTCGGGCGTGGTCACCAGAGCCTCGGGCCAACGTCGCTCCTGTCGCGCACGCTCGGTCGAACTGGTGTCACCCGTGCGGGCTTCCACGCGCCAGCCGGGGCGCATCGCTTCAAGCGGCTCACGCAAGGCTCGCACCGTATCGGCAGCCAGTGCCCGCATCGGGGTGATCCACAACACCTGGGGTCCGGGCTTGCGGGCTTGCCCAGCCCGCAGGGCATCGAGCAGGCCCAGCCACACCGCATAGGTCTTGCCGCTGCCGGTGGTGGCATGCAGCAGGCCGCTACGGCCTTGCGCACAGGCCTTCCACACCTCCTGCTGGAACGCGTGCGGCTGCCAGCCGCGCTGCGCGAACCAGTCGTGTGCGTTCACAGGCCTGCGCTCACGATCCAACCCTCCAACGCATCGACGTTGGCAGGCAGACCCCAGTTCGGCTGCAGCCCCGCCCAAGCCGCCTGCATCATGCAAAGCACCGCATCCAGCGTATCGCCGCTGGCATCGTCCACCAGGGCTTCACGCTGGGCATGGGTCAGCACCACCCGCAGGCCCAGCCGCGTGCGGCCCTGTTCCAGCGCGTCCACCAGATCCTTGCGGGCGATCAGGCGCTCGGTGGTCTGCTTGGCGCGGTCGTCGCTTTTGTATGAACGGTTGCCGACCAACTCCCGCGCCAATAGGCCCGGGTAAGCCTCCAGGGCCACGCGCGGTTCATCGCGTTCGTCCAGCCCCGGCAGGCTCGCGGGCAGCGCGCGCAGCACCGGCACACCGGCATGCATCATGTAGGCCACCGGTGGGTTCACCCATTTCATCGAAGGGCTGGAACCCGCGGGCGCGTCACAGGCACGGTGGGCGAATTTCGATCCCACCGGCCGCGCCGCGGTAAAGGCCGCGAAGGTGTCGCGGATCTGCGCGCGGGTCAGGCCACAGTAGTGGTCCATGCACGCGCGCCAATCGGTCGGCCACTGCAGTTGTTCCACCAGCTCACGCGGCAAACCAAACGGCAAGTCGAAGCCGCCCACCCAGGCCGGCTCGGTATGCAAGGCATGGTGCATCGCCTCATGGCTCGCACAGGCTTGTATGCGCTGCACGCTGACACGCGGGCCGCGCCGCGTGCCCCAAGCCAACACGACAGGCTTGCGGGCCGTGGGCGCGCTGCTGAAATCCACACCCACCAGCAAGGGGGCGTCCTGGGCAAGTTCGGGCATGGAGGCACTGTAGGTCAAGGCTTGCGGCGCTACAGTCGGCACATGGAGAACCCGATCCTGGTGGAGGCCCTCCGCGGGCCGACCGTTGAATCCTTCCACCGCGGCGCGGTGGCCGTGGTGGACGACCATGGCCGCGTGCGGTGGTCCTGCGGCCATATCGAGCGCCCCATCTTCCCGCGCTCAGCGGTGAAACTGCTGCAGGCCCTGCCCCTGGTCAGCAGCGGCGCGGCCGACCGGCTGGGGCTGACCCAGGCTGAACTCGCCCTGGCCTGTGCCTCGCACGGCGGCGAGCCCGCCCATGCAGCAGGCGCAGCCTCCATGCTGGCCAAGGCAGGTGTGGATGTATCGGTGCTGGAATGTGGCGCCCACTGGCCGTACTTTGAACAGGCCCAGCGCGAGATGGCCCGCGCGGGCGGTGAACCCACGGCGCTTCACAACAACTGCTCGGGCAAGCACTCAGGCTTCGTGTGTGTGGGTTGCGCCAGCACCGGGCTCAAGGGCGCATCCTTGTTCGATTTCATGCGCGGCTATGTCGAGCCCGAACACCCAGTGATGCGCCAGGTCAGCCAATCCATCACCCAAGCCACCGATTTCAATCTTGCACAAGCACCCGTAGGCACGGACGGCTGCTCCATCCCCACCTACGCCATCCCCCTGTTCAACCTGGCCCTTGGCTTTGCGCGGGCGGGGACGGGCCACGGCCTGCCACCCGCTCTGTCGGACGCCGCTTCGCGCCTGCGCGCTGCCGTTGCGGCCGAGCCCTTCATGGTGGCCGGCACCGGCCGGTTCGACACCACCGTGATGCAGCGCTTGCGCGAACGCGTGTGTTGCAAGGTGGGTGCCGAGGGCGTCTACTGCGCCAGCCTGCCGGAAAAGGGTTGGGGTGTGGCCTTGAAGATGGACGATGGCAACACCTCGCGCGCGGCCGAGGTGGTGATGGCCACCCTCATCGAGGCCCTGCTGCCGCTGTCTGCCGAGGACCGCACTGCCCTGCACGCCCTGAGCGAAACCACCATGAGCAATTGGCGCGGCCGCCGCGTGGGCAGCCTGCGCGCAGCAGCCGATTTCCGCGCGGCGCTCTCAGGGCTCACCGGCTGAGCCAACAGTGCTGCAGCCCGTCACCCCTCAGACGGTTCAGGCAGAGTCTCCGAAACCGCCGGAAGGCTCATGAGGGCCTTGAGCGTTAGCAGCGTATCGGCCTCGCGCATGGGCTTGTCTGTTCGCCAGCGCAGCATGCGCGGAAAGCGCACTGCCACGCCGCTCTTGTGCCGCGGGCTGGGCGCAATGCCCTCAAAACCGAGTTCGAACACCAAGCTGGGCACCACGCTGCGCACCGGCCCAAACTTCTCCACCGTGCTGCGGCGGATCACCTGATCCACCTGCGCAAACTCCTCGTCGCTCAGGCCCGAATAGGCCTTTGCAAATGGCACCAAGTGCAAGCCCTCTGCATTTGGTGGCTCGCGCCGCTCGATGGCCTGCAGCACCTGCTGCACCTCGGCCTCATCGCGGGGTGGGCGGTTCCACACCGCAAAGGTGTAGTCGGTGTACAGATTGGCCCGCCGCCCGTGGCCGGCCTGCGCGTACACCAGCACCGCATCCACCGTCATCGGCTCCACCTTCCACTTCCACCAGCCCATCACGCCACCGGCCTCCACCTTGCGTCGCCCCACACCGTAGGGCGCATCGCGGTGCTTGAGCATGAAGCCTTCCACGGCGCGCGCACGGCTCTCGGCGCGCAGCGCCTGCAGTGCGTTCCATTCAGCCTCAGCATCGCTCGGGCCCACGGCCACCAAGGGTGACACCGCAAAGGGCCCCGATTGCAGCAAGTCCTGCAGGGCCTGGCGCCGTGCGTGTTGCGCCTGGAGCCGGCAGTCCTGCCCCTGCTGCTCCAGCAGGTCATAGGCCATGAAGCCCACCGGAGTCTTTTCGCGCAGGGCCTTGCTCACGGTCTTGCGCGTGATGCGGGTCTGCAGTTCGGCAAACGGCGCCGGCCGACCCTCGCGCATCACCAGCAGTTCTCCATCCAGCACCGTGCCTGGAGGCAAGGCCTGCGCAGCCTGCACCACTTCAGGAAAGCGCTCGGTGATCAACTCTTCACCGCGCGACCAAATCCAAACTCCCTGTCCACGCCGCACCACTTGCGCACGAATGCCGTCGTACTTCCACTCCACCAACCAATCGCCGGCCGCGCCCATCACCTGGGGCAGGCGCGTTTCATCGGCCGGGTCCAGCGCTTGCGCCAGAAAGAAGGGATAGGGCTGGCCTTCGCGGAGTTGTGGGTCCCCTTCAACTGCCCCCACCAGGCGCTGCCAATCCGCTGCCGTGGGCAGGGCCGAGGCCTGCGTGTAGCCCATCATGCGCTGTGCCACCTCGCTGGCTTGCAGCCCGGCATGCTCGGCCACCGCCCGCTGCACCAAGAGCTTGCTCACACCCACACGAAAGCCACCACCCACGAGCTTGGTCAGCAGGAATCGCTCCTGCCCCTGCAAAGCAGACCACAAGCCCAGCAAGCGCCGTTTCTGCACTTGCGGCTCCAGCCCTCGCAGCGGCAGCAAGCCGCGCATCATCCAGGCCGCCAGTCCATCGGACGGGCCCAGGATCACTGCGTCAGCACCATCCGTCTCATGCAGTTCATCCGGTGATGGCGCCATCCCATCCGGCACCAAGCTCCCATGCGGCAGCACATGCGCCATCGTTTCGGCCAAGTCCCCCACCACCTGATAGCACTCGTCGAACAGCCAATCGTCGATGCCCGCGGCCTCGCGGGCTGCAGCGCGCAGCACCGCGGTAGGCACGGCTTGGCGTGGCTTCCCGCCCGACAACAGGTACACCGTCCAAGCCGCATCATCCGGCGCAGCCACCGCCAAGTGCGCGCGCAAGGCCTGCACCTTGGCGGTGGTCGACGTGCTGGCATCCAACTGCAGGTACAGGGCGGTGAATTCACGCATCGGCCGCGCCTCCGCCTTCGCCCTCAAACGCAGTCTTGAACGATCCCGCCTGCAAGCCTTGCTGCTGAAGCCAGCGCACCATCACGGCTTCGTACCCGTGCGTGACGATCACCCGCGAGGCGCCACTGGCGGCGATGGCCCGTTGCAGGCCCGGCCAATCGGCGTGGTCGCTCAGCACGAAGCCGCGGTCCACACCACGCCGCCGGCGCGCCCCACGCAGTTGCATCCAACCACTGGCAAACGCATCGCTGTGCAACCCGAAGCGCTTGAGCCAAGGCGAACCTTGCACCGAGGGCGGCGCCA
>CAMCTE010000026.1 GCA_945878385.1 Azohydromonas lata NBRC 102462
CGGCATTCCGGGTACCGTGGGCGACGGCCGCAAGGTGGCCCTGGCCTATGACGCCACCACCACGGTCAGCACCTATGTGGGCAAGGCGCCGGCGGCTGATCAGCTCAAGCGCTTCCTGGTCGGCCCCAAGGACAGTGAAATCACCGGTATCTGCGAAACGCCGGACGGCAAGGTGATCTTCGTCAACATCCAGCACCCGGGCGAAGGCACCGCCGCAGCCGATGTGGGCAACCCGGACAAGTACAGCAGCCAGTGGCCGTCCAATGCGGGCTACGGTGCCGGCAAGCGGCCGCGTTCGGCCACCATCGTCATCACCAAGAATGATGGCGGTGTAGTCGGTTCTTGAACCTGGTCTGGCATTCACGCCAGTAGGCCGGCCCTCAAAAGGGGCCGGCCTTTTTCATGGGCCGGTTGCTGAGCAGATGGGTTCGCAGGCCACGCCGCAGGGCTGCCCACCGCAGCACTGAGCCGTCAGATAGTCCATCAGCCCGTTCATACCCGCCATGTTGACCCGGTACTGGATGTGCCGCCCCTGCCGCGCGGCGCTGACCAATCCGGCAGCACTCAGTTCCTTGAGATGGAACGACAGGGTGGCGCCCGCCAAGCCGAATTCGGCAGCCAGTTCACCTGGCGTCAGGCCTACTGGTTCGGCCTGAAGCAGCCGCTTGAACAGGCGCAGCCGGGTTTCCTGTGCGAGGGCCGCCAGGCTGGCCACCGCTTGGGCTTCCCCCAGCTCGCTCATGCTTTGCGTTCTATGTGTTCTGTGTGTTCTGCGCGTTCAGCACCGGCCACCGAAAGCGGCAACCACCAAGTTACGGTAAAGCACAGCGCCAACATCACCGCCGAACCCCACAGCGCATACGCCAAGCCACCCCATTGCACCAACAGGCCTGACAACAGGGTGCCCATGAAGCGGCCTGCAGCATTGGCCGCATAGTAGAAGCCCACATCCTCGGCCGCCTTCTCCGAACCCGCATAGGCCAGCACCAGGTACGAGTGCACGGACGAGTTCACCGCAAAGGCAAAGCCGAACAGGGCCAGGCCGGCCACCACCACCCACTGCAGGTGGGCAACCTCCTGCACCACCGCCCAGGCCAGGGCCGCCGGAATCAGCGCCAGCGCACCCGACCACCAGCGCGCTGCGGGCACTTCTCGGCTCAAACCGTCTGCGCTGCGCCGCACGATCAGGGGCGCCAGGGCCTGCACCGCGCCGTAGCCAATGGTCCAGGCTGCCAGAAAGGCACCCACCATCGCAAAGGTCCAGCCTTGGGCATACAGGAACACAGGCACGCCGACCACAAACCACACATCCCGCGCGCCGAACAGCACCACGCGTGCGGCGGCCAGGGCATTGATGCCGGCGTTCTTGGCAAACAGTTCCTTCGCCGACTTCGAGGCCTTGCTCTTGCCCATTAGGCGGGGCAGGGCGAATACCACCCCCAGCCACACCAGACTCAAGAGGCCGGCCATCCACCACAGCGCTGCCGAAAACCCCACCGTCTGCAGCAACACGCCGCCAAGGAAGAAGCCCACGCCCTTCATCGCGTTCTTGCTGCCGGTGAACCAGGCCACCCACTTGAATAGGCGTGCATTCGTCGCTGCGGGCTTCACTGCGGAATCGTTTGCACCAGCCACAGCACCAGCGACCGCGGGTGGGGGAGGTGCCTCCAACAGTTGCGCCGAGGTCACCTTGATGGCCGACTTGCTGGCCGTTTTGGTGAGGTCTTTGGCCACGCCGCAGATGCCTTGTGCAGCCACCACCCAGGCCACCGACATCGCCGCCGTCCAACCTGGGTCCAGCAGCGACAGCAGCACGAAGCCGGTGATCTGCGCCCCCAGCCCCACCATCAGCATCCGGGTAATGCCGTGGCGGGTGGCCAACCAACCACCCAACAGGTTGGCCACGATGCCCGCGGCCTCGTACAGCAGAAACAGAAAGGCCAGCGTGAACGGTGAATAGCCCAGGCGGTAGAAGTGCAGCAGCACCAGCATCCGCAGCGCACCATCGGTGAGCGTGAACCCCCAGTAGGCAGCCGTGACGATGGCGTAGTGCCGAACCGCGGCCTGCATCACAGACCTGCAGCGTCCAATTGGCAAGCCAGGTCCACCATGCGGCAGGCGTAGCCCATCTCGTTGTCGTACCAGGCATACACCTTGAGCAGCGTGCCATCGGTCACCATGGTGGACAGCGCGTCCACGATGGAACTGCGTGTATCGCGCGCATAGTCGGCGCTTACCAGGGGCCGTTCCTCATAACCCAGGATGCCCGCCAATGGCCCCGATGCGGCCGCGGCGAACAGCGCATTGACTTCTTCGGCCGTGGTGCTGCGCTGCAGTTCGAACACGCAGTCGGTCAGCGATGCGTTGAGCACCGGTGCGCGCACCGCATGGCCATTGAGCTTGCCCTTGAGTTCCGGGTAGATCAGTGCAATGGCCGTGGCGCTGCCGGTCGTGGTGGGGGCCAGGCTCATCATCGCGCTGCGGGCGCGGCGCAGGTCTTTGTGAGGCGCGTCCACCACCACGTTCGTGTTGGTCGGGTCGTGGATGGTGGTGATCTGCCCGTGCCGGATGCCGATGGCTTCGTGTACCACCTTGACCACCGGCGCCAGGCAGTTGGTGGTGCAGGAGGCGGCCGTCACCACGCGGTGCTTGGTGGGGTCGTAGAGGTGGTCATTGACTCCCACCACGATGTTCAGCACATCACCGGTCTTCACCGGGGCCGCCACGATGACGCGCTTGGCGCCGCGGTCCAGGTGGCCCTGCAGTGTTTCGGGCGTGACGAATTTGCCCGTGCACTCCAGCACCACATCCACCCCCAGGTCGCCCCAGGGGATTTCGGCGGCGGTGGGCTTGGCGCTGAAGCCCAGCGTGCGGGATCCGATGCGCACGGCCTCTTCGCCTTGCGCCGCAATCGATTCGCGCCAACGCCCCTGCACCGAGTCGAAGGCCAGCAGGTGTGCCGTGGCCGCCGCGCCGCCCTTGATCTCGTTGAGGTGCACCACCTCCAGCCGGTTGTCGCGGCGTGGGTCGTCGTGCTGCCGGTCGGCTGCTCCCATCGCCGCACGAAGTGCCAGGCGGCCAATGCGCCCCATTCCGTTGATGCCTACTCGCATGGTGTCGCTCACTTTGACTGTTCGATTGATATCGAAATGTGCCTTCGGTTCGTGACGAATTCATGACAAGGTGGCCAGGTGCACCGGGGGCGCCGGTGCGCGACAGGCCGCGCTGTTCCAAAGAACCGAATTCGCCGCACAATCGCGTGATGACCTCCATGCCCAACCGCCCCCACCTCCCGCACCGCCGGCCCGGTTACGCTGTTCGCGCTTTGGCCTGCAGTGCGTGCTGTTGGGGGGCCGCCCAGGTGATGGCTCAGGGCGCGGCCGCACCCACAACCACAACCACAACCGCTGCACCCGTGTTGCCCCGTTGGGAAGCCGGTGCCTTGGGCTTGCTCGTTTCACAACAGGCCTACCCGGGTTCAGACCAGCAGGTGCAGCGCCAGTTGGTGCTGCCCTACCTGGTGTACCGCGGGGAAATACTGCGCGCCGACCGGGGCGGCGCAGGCTTTCGTGCCTTCAGGGCCGATGCCTTTGAACTCGATATCGGTGCCTCGGGCGCCATCGGCTCCAGTTCCCAGCGCATTGACGCGCGGCGCGGCATGCCCGACCTGGGCACCCTGGTGGAATTTGGCCCGCGCCTGCGCTGGACACTGCACCGAGCCCCAGACGGCTCCAACTGGCGGCTGGACTTGCCGCTGCGCAGCGTACATGACCTCAGCGACGGCCTGCAGCGCCGCGGCACCACCTTCGAGCCCGAGATCAAGTGGCAGGGTCTGATGGGCAATGGCTTTTTCGTCAACACCGGCTTGAGCGCCGTCGTGGCCGACCGGCAGTTGGCACAAACCTTCTATGGCGTGGACGCTTCACAGGCCATCGTCAACCGCCCGGCCTACTCGGCCCGCGCGGGCTTGCTCACCTGGCGCCTGGCCGGAGCCGTGGCCTGGCGTCTGGGCACCAACTGGAACGCCTTCACTTATGCGCGGCTGGACAGTGTGGGCGGCGCCGCCAACGAAGCCAGCCCGCTCGTGCGCCAAACCATGGGCGTAAGCGCCGGTTTGGGGCTGAGCTATGTGTGGCAGCGTTCCAGCCTGCCGGCGGTGGATTGAACTGCGCGAGGCCTCAGGCGCTGCCTTGCGCCGGCGTTGAAGGGGGTATGTCAGGCTGGCCATCCAGCAGGCTTTGCACCGACTTCAGCAGCTCAGGCACATCGAAGGGCTTGGTGAAGTAAGCGATGAAGCCCGCGGCCAGGCCCGCCCGGATGTCCTCGGTCATTGCATTGGCTGAAAGAGCGGCCACCGGCATGCTCGCCAGCGGCGGCAGGGCCCGCAAACGCTTCAACACTTCATAGCCGTCCACCTCGGGCATCTGGATGTCCACCAACACCAAGGCCGGACGGTGGTGGGCAGCCAGCGCCACGGCCTGCGCGGGGTCGCTGCTGGTGATGATGGTGGCACCCGGCAGGCGCTTGAGGACGATCTGCAGCAACTTGAGATTGGCGGGGTTGTCGTCGATGCACAGCACGGTGCGTTGCCGCACAGGGCGGTCTGCCGCAGGTGCAGTGGGATCCTGACCCGAGCCGGCAGGATCATGGGCTCGTACAGCCGCCATGGGCTCGGCCGAGACCAAGGGCGCCACGGCTGCGAGTGATTCAACCGAGCTTGAAGACTCCGGGGCATCCCTGGCTGAACGGACCGCCGTATCGGCCTGCGGCAGTGTGAACCAGAAACGGGAGCCCAGCCCAGGGGTGCTGATGCAGTCAATCTGCCCGCCCATCAGATTCACCAAGCGCTTGCAAATCGTCAGCCCGATGCCGGTGCCCTCGATCTGCTGCCGTTCGCTGTGCACGCCGCGGGAGAAGGGCTGGAACAGGCGAGTCCGCAACTCTGCATCGATGCCCGGCCCATCATCGACCACCTCCACGCGTGCATCGCCGCCGGGCGTGCGCAGCAGTCGCAGGATCACCTCGCCACCTTCTCGGTTGAACTTGATGGCGTTGGACATCAGGTTCACGATGACTTGCCGTACCCGTATGTGGTCGGCCCAGGCCAGCGGCGTGCTCGAATCAAAGGATACGCCAAGCTTGACCCCGCGCCGCACGCTCAGCGGTTCACACAAGCGCAGGCAGGCGTGCCCCAACTCTGCCAGATCGACCGCTTCGGGCTTCAGGTCAACCTTCAATGCTTCGATCTTGCCCAGATCCAGCACATCGTTGATCAGCGCCAACAAGTGTGTTCCCGCCTCTCGAATTTCCCGCACCTGCAAGCGCTGACCTTCGGCCAGCGTGCCATCGGATTCCAGCACCTGGCTGAAGCCCAGGATGGCGTTCAAGGGCGTTCGCAGTTCGTGGCTGATGGCGGTGACGAACTGCGACTTCGCCTTGTTGCCGGCATCGGCAGCCGCGCGCGCCTGCTGCAGTTCCCGGCGTTGCCGTGCCAGGGTGATCTGCTGTCGAACCCGCACGCGGGCCAAGCCCACATGCACCGGCTTGAGCAGGTAGTCCGCCGCGCCGGATCCCAGGGCGCGCATCTCCAGCGCTGCATCGTTGCGGGCAGTGACGAACACCACCGGCAATTCGCCCCGATCGGGATGGGCGCGGATGCGTTCATACACTGCCAGCCCATCCATTTCGGGCATCATCACATCCAGCAGCACCAGTTCAATATCGGGTGTGATCTCCATCAGTTCCAGCGCCTTGGCGCCGGAAGTGGCCAAGGACAGGCGGTACTCCCCGGCAAAGATGTTGGCCAACAGCCGCAGGTTCTTGGGCTCATCGTCGACGATGAGCAAGCGGGGGCGATCTTCGAATCGGGCGGTACTCATCAGTCGATCAACGGTGCACCGGGCTTGGGCACGGGCAATTCACCCAGGGCTGCCTCGAAGTTGAAGTCTCGCGCGTGACGCAGCACCCGCTTGAGCACGGCAGCGGTCGGCCCTTGGGTGCGCTCTAGTAAGTGTTGGCACAGTTCCAGCGAACGGTGCTCTTGCAGTACCAGACATTCGCGCAGTTCCGTCCAAAGGTCTTGCTCACAGGCAGGCCAACCACCGCCCGGCTGAGGCGTTTCATTATTGTCCTCTGGCGGTGCCTGTTCTCCGGTGGCAGAGCTCCAGCGCTGCTGATTGGGGGCCATCATCAGTGCGGGCTGCGGCGCTTGGTGGCCTGCATCCATCACCAACGGCACCACAAACCAGAATCGGCTGCCGCGCCCCGGTTGGCTGTCCACACCGATGCGCCCGCCCATCAGGCTCACCATCCGCCGGGCAATGCTCAGCCCCAGTCCGGTGCCACCAAAGCGGCGCGATGTGGAGGCTTCGGCCTGGTAGTAAGGCTTGAACAGTTGCCCCATGTGTTCGGGCGCAATACCCATGCCCGTGTCACGCACCTCCACCATCAATTCGAAAGTGCCGCCCGAGGGGCTTTCGTGGCCGCTGATGGCCACTTCCACCTGGCCGCGGTTGGTGAACTTCAAAGCGTTGGCCACCAAGTTGTTGATGACCTGGCGCAGGCGCAGGGGGTCACCCATCAGATGGCGCGGCACATCGGAAGCCAGCGTGCAGTGAAGCGCCACCCCAGCGTAAACGGCCTTTTGCGTGAACACGGCCATCACCGAATCGGCCAACTCCGACAAATCCAGCGGAACCTGTTCCAGCACCAACTGGCCGGCCTCCAGCTTGGCGTTGTCCAGCAGGTCGTCCAGTGTATGGCGCAGCAGGTTGGCGCTTTCCACCACGCGCGAGAGCGCCTCCTGCTGACGCTCATCGCCGGGCCACTCCTGCATCAACTGCACCAGGCCCAGTACGCTGTTCAGGGGCGTTCGAACTTCATGGCTGACGTTGGCCAACCACTCTGACTTCAAGCGTTCAGACGCTTCGGCCTGCTCCTTGGCTGCCCGCAGAGATTCCTCGCGCTCCACTTCGGCCGAAATATCCAACAGCGTTCCGGCCAAGCGCAGGGGTCGTTCGTAGTCATCGCGCTCCAGCACACGGCCGCGGTTGAGTGCCCAAATCCAGCCCCCGCCACGCGGCGAGAGCCGGATGCGCAATTCGAAGGATTGGTCGGGCCGCTCGTCGGCCTGTTCCACCAGGGCCTGCATGCTGGCGCGGTCAGCCGGGTGGATGAGCGCCAGAAACGCACGGTCGGTGAGCGGGTCGATGTCGGTAAGCGTGGTGCCGATCAGCTCGGCAAACCGCTCGTTCACGGTGACTTCGCCTGAGCGCACATCCCACTCCCAGGTGCCGCTGCGGCTGGCCCAAATCACATCGGCCAGCCGTTGACTCTGGCGACGCAGCCGCTCCTCGCCCTGACGGAACTCGGCTTCCAGCGTGCGGTCCACCACCACCAGCAGACTCATGGGCTCGTGGGTGACCGTACCTTCCAGGTGCACCAAGTGCAGGTCGCATGCAATGCGCTGATCGTGGTCGGTGATCAGTTCCAACCCATGGATCTCGAAGACTTCCTGGCCGCTGCGGTCTGAAAGGCGCCAGACCAGGCGTTGGCGGTCTTCGGCCTTGAGGAATTGCATGATGGAGCGCTGCTGCAGCCACGCGTGGCGCGCCAAGCCCAACAGGTCGCTTGCTTGTTGGTTGGCCAGCCTTACGAAGCCAAAGCCATCGATCACCATGGCCGGCAGTGGTAAGGCAGAGAACAGCCTGCGGTGCCCATCGCCCGCCTCGCCCGGCGCGAAGGGCCCCTGCAGCCCCGCATGGGGCTCGCCGGAGAAATACCGCTCAGTTCCCATGGCCGCGCCAGGCGGTGATGTTGACATGGCTGACCACGGCGCCCAACCCCGTATGCTGAACGGGCGCCACATTCATGACAAACCAACGCTCCTCGCTGGGCGAGTGGCAGGGGTATTCCAGCGTGAAGGAAGGTGCTTCGCCCCCCAGCACAGCCCGTATGCCGCGTGCGGCATTGAAGGCACTGTCGCGGTTGGTTTCTGCGCCACCGCCACACACATCCAGGTAGTTGGTGCCCACGCCCAAGGCGCTGCCGTGCACGCCCCCGTTGGCCAGCGCAAAGCGCGTCCAGGCCGTGTTCACCGCGATGATCACGCCGGTGGGGTCCAGCACCGCAATGTGTTCCGGCAGTGCATCGATGATGGCCTGCAGGCGCTGTGCGTTGTGCAGGTCGGTGATATCCACCAGCGTGGTCACCGCACCGGGCGTCATCGAGGACTGGATCACATAGGGCAGTACCCGCATCAGGTAGATCTGCGTGCCGTCCAGTGCATGCACCTCACGCTCGATCATGCGCCCGCTGCGCAGCGTGGCGGCAATGTCGGCCATCAGGCTGGGGTGGTCCAGGATGTGGGTGATGTCGTCCAGCGGGCGGCCGATGTCGGAGTCGCGCAGCTTGAACACCTGCGTGGCGTCCGGGCTGAAGCGGGTGATCTGCATCGCTTCGTCTACGAAGACCGTGGCCACGCCCGCGGCCTTGGCCATATTGTCGAGGTCGGCATTGAGCCGGTTCAGCAGGAGCATCTTCTCCTGGTACTCGGCGTTGACGGTGCCCATCTCCTCGTTGACTGACTGCAATTCTTCGTTGGAACTCTGCAACTCTTCGTTGGAGGCCATCAACTCTTCGTTGGTGGCCTGCAGTTCCTCGTTGGAGGTTTCCAGTTCTTCAATGGTGGCCTGCAGGCTTTCTCGGGTGGCGCGCAGTTCGCGCTCCAATGCACCCACGCGCGCCACGGTTTCAGCGTCCACATCAATGGCGGTAGATTCCTTCAGCGGCTCGGTGCCCGCCTCTTCAAAGCACAACAGCGTCAGATGCGGCTCTTGATCTCCGGGCAAGGGATTGACCGAAAGGCGTACCCGGCGCGTCTGCCCGTCGGCCCTCACCACCTCCACCGGATCCGAGCTCAGGCGCTCGCGCTCCTGCGCCACCTTGTACAGCAGCGCGCAAGCCACCGGCACCAGCGGCTCGGGCAACATTCGGGCAATCTCCAGCGTGGCCGTGCCCGCACGAGGGCTGAGGTACAACTGGGCTTGCCCATACAGGTGCACCACCTCTTGTGCGGCACTCACCAGCACCGCCGCGGGGGCGTAGAGCTGAAGCAGCGCAGCAGCCCCTTCGTCGCCCACGGCCTGGTCCATGGAACGGCGCCGCGCTCGCGTGATGGGCGTGCGCAGGATGGGCCCGTTGGACGCGCTCAGCAGCGCGCCGCGCTGGTTGCCCAGCGGCAGGGGCACCGGCGCGCTGCTGCGGAAAATCTTCTGTCGCGCATTCAGCGGTTTGATGCCCTCCATCTGAACCGGAATCGACTCGCTGGAGCCCAGCAGCATGGCGCCGCCGGGCTGTAGGGCATAGTGCAGCGCCTGCAGCACCCGCTCCTGCGCGGCGGCCTTGAAGTAGATCAGGGCGTTGCGGCACACCACCAAGTCCATCTTCGTGAAGGGCGGGTCTGACAACAGGTTGTGCCGGGCAAAGACGATGCATTGGCGCAGTTCGGGCTTGACCGCGAGTTGTTCACCCCGCAGCACGAAAAAGCGCGCCAGCCGCTCGGGCGTGAGTTCGGTGGCCGAAGTTTCCGGGTACAGGCCCGCGCCTGCGGTGTCAATGCAATGCTGGTCCACATCGGTGGCGAAGATCTTCAGCGAGGGCCAGCGCCGTGCTCGCTCGAAGGATTCCATGAACAGCATGGCCAACGAATAGGCTTCTTCGCCAGTGGCCACGCCGGCCACCCACACGCGGATGGTGTCTCCGGTTTCCCGCTCTGCCACCAGCGGCGCCACCACCTGTTCGGCCAGGGCCTCAAAGGCGTCCGGGTCTCGGAAGAAGCTCGTGACCGGAATCAGCATCTCGCGCCGCAGTTGCACCAGTTCGCCCGGCTCGCGTTCCAGCAACTTCAGGTAGCTGACCATCGAAGGGCAGTGCCGCACCTGCATGCGCCGCTCAATCCGCCGGTTCACCGTGGCGGGCTTGTATTCCTCGAAGTCGATGGCGCTGTGCTGCAGCAGCAGGCGCAACACGCCGGCGCGTGCCTCTTCGGGGGTCGGGTCGGGCCCGTCGGCTTCGATCAGCAGCGCGGGATGGGGCAGGGGTTCGTTGCGCAGGTGCGCCTGCAGTCGGCGCGGGATGTCTTCAGGCGGCAGAATCGCTTTGGCGTGGCCCGTGGCAATGGCACTTCGCGGCATGCCATCGAACTTGGCCGATTCCGGCTCCTGCACGAACAGCACACCACCGGCCGCATGCAAAGCCTCGGCCCCCTTGGTGCCGTCGCTGCCGGTGCCCGACAGCACGATGCCCACGGCCTGCTTGCCATACACCGAGGCCATCGAGGTGAAGAAGATGTCGATGGGCAGTGTGAGGCTGCGCGGGTTCTTGGGCGTGAGGTGCAGGTGCCCCGGGCTGATGTGCATCAGCGCGCCGGGCGGAATGAGGTAGACATGGTTGGGCACGATGGCCATGTCGTCTTCGACCATCGTCACCGGCATGCGCGTGTGGCGCGCCAGCAGATTGCTCATCATGCTCTTGTGGTCGGGCGAGAGGTGCTGCACCACCACGAAAGCCACGCCCAGGTCCACCGGGCAGGCGCTGAAAAAACGCTCCAACGCATCCAGGCCGCCGGCGGAGGCGCCGATGCAGACGATCTGCCCTGGGGTGTGAGCCGCTACTGGATGGTCTTCGGCCATGCGCGCTTTCTGTGAACAATGCCGAATCTTAGGCGCATGGGCGGCCCGCGCCAATAATCCCGGCATGAGCAAGGCATTCACCCGCGAAGCAGACGCACAAGACGACGATGAGGACGGGGGCGGCGTGCCCGCGCTGCCCGGCGGCCGGCGCAACTACATGACCCCACAGGGGCACGACACCCTGCGGGCCGAACTGTTGCACCTGTTGGACGAAGAACGGCCCAAAGTGGTGGAGGTGGTGCACTGGGCGGCCTCCAACGGGGACCGATCGGAGAACGGCGACTACCTCTACGGCAAGAAGCGGCTGCGCGAGATCGACCGCCGCATCCGCTACCTGACCAAGCGCCTTGATGTGGCGGTGGTGGCCGACCCCAGCGTGCACCATGGCAAGGACCAGGTGTTTTTTGGCGCTACCGTGACCGTGGAGAACGCCCGCGGCGAACAGCGCACCGTCACCATCAAGGGCGTGGATGAGACCGACCCTCTGAGCGGCGAGGTGAGTTGGGTCTCGCCGATCGCGCAGGCCCTGATCAAGGCACGCGTGGGTGACGAGGTGCAGTTGCAGACGCCCGGTGGGCGCGAGGTGCTGGAAGTGCTGGAGGTGCGCTACCCGACGCCAGCTTGAAGCCCGATCAGGGCTTCACGCGCGAGACCCGTATCACTGGCGGGCAGCGGCGCAGGCGGCGCAGCACATCGGCCAATTGCAGCCGGTCACGCAGGCTGACCACCAGCTTCAGCGGGGTGACTTCGTCTGCACGGTTTTCACCCATGTCGATGTGGGTGATGTCGGCTTCGGCCAGGGCCACGGCCTGTGCCACCTGCGCCAGCACGCCCTTGCCATTGCGCAGCACGGCGGTCACGGCGGTGTCGAAGGGGCGGGTGAGTTCCTCGGCCCAGTCCACCGGCATCCAATGTTCGCTGTCGCGCTGGCCCAGCTTGCGTGCCACGGAGCATTCGGCGGTGTGCACCGTCAGGCCTTCGCCGCGACCCAGGTAGCCCACCACGGCATCCCCGGGAATGGGGCGGCAGCAGCCGGCGTACTTCACCGAGGCACCTTCGCTGCCGTCAAGCATCACCACGCCGTGGCCGCGTTCTTCGGCACTGGAGGCGAATCGGCCCAGCGACAGGGTGATGGCGTCGGGCCGTTGGCCGGCTTCGATCATCAGGCGGGCCATGCGCTTGGCCACGATGGTGGCAATCTTGCGGCCCGTGCCGATGTCGGTCAGCAATTCAGCGCGGCTGCGGTTGCCGCTCCAGCGCACCAGTTGGGCCCAGATGGCCTCGGCGGCCGCGTCACCACCTTCGGCTTCGGGCAGTACCAGGCCTTCAGCGCGCAGGGCCTGCATCAGCATGCGCTCACCCAGCAGGTAGGCCTCTTCCTGCTCCATCGTTTTGAGGAAGTGGCGAATCTTGGAGCGTGCCCGGCCGGTGCGAACGAAGTTCAGCCAAGCCGGGTTGGGCCGTGCGCCGGGCGAGGTGGTCACTTCCACCACATCGCCGCTGTGCAGTTCGGCGCTCAATGCCACGGCTTCGCCGTTGACCTGTGCGGCCACGCAATGGTCGCCCACATCGGAGTGGATGGCGTAGGCGAAGTCCACCGGCGTGGCGCCGCGCGGCAGGGCCAGGATGCGGCTCTTGGGCGTGAAGACATACACCGAGTCCGGTGCCAGGTCGATCTTCACGTGCTCCAGGAATTCAGCCGGGTCTCGCGTTTCGTCCTGGATGTCGATCAGTGACTTCAGCCACAGCGCCCCCAACTGCTGCGCGTCGCCGGCGGTGTCCTTGCCCTTGTACATCCAGTGCGCGGCAATGCCGCTTTCCGCCACCGCATCCATCGCTTCGGTGCGAATCTGGAATTCCACGGCCGTGCCCAGCGGACTCACCAGGGTGGTGTGCAGGCTTTGATAGCCATTGGCCTTGGGGATGGCGATGTAGTCCTTGAAGCGGCCCGGCACGGGCTTGTAGAGCTGATGCAGCACGCCCAAGGCGGTATAGCAGTCGGTGATTTGCGGCACCACCACCCGAAAGCCGAAAAGGTCATTGACCTGGGCGAAGCTGGAGTGCTTTTCCCGCATCTTGCGGTAGATGGAATAGGCCGTCTTCTCGCGCCCGCTGATGCGCACCTTCATGCGGGCGTGGCCGAAGGATTCCTGCACCTCGCGCTCCACTCGTTCGACGATGTCGCGCCTCCAGCCGCGTGAGCGCTGTACGGCTTTGTTCACCGCCGCATGGCGCCAGGGGTACAGGTAGGCGAAGCAGTGCTCCTGCAGTTCGCGGTACACCTGGTTCAGGCCCAGGCGGTGGGCGATGGGGGCGTAGATGTCCAGTGTTTCTCGGGCGATGCGGCCACGCTTGGCCGGGGCCATCGCCGACATCGTGCGCATGTTGTGCAGCCGGTCGGCCAGCTTGACCAGAATGACGCGCACATCACGCGTCATGGCCAGCAGCATCTTGCGAAAGCTCTCGGCTTGGGATTCTTCGCGGGTGCTGAACTGAAGTTTGTCCAGCTTGGTCAGACCGTCCACCAATTCGGCCGTGGGCGCGCCGAAGCGTTCGATCAACTCCACCTTGGTGACGCCGCAGTCCTCCATGGCGTCGTGCATGAGCGCTGCCATGATGGCCTGTGCGTCCAGGCGCCATTGGGCACACAGGCCGGCCACGGCGATGGGGTGGGTGATGTAGGGCTCGCCGCTGGCGCGGAATTGGCCCAGGTGGGCCTCATCGGCGAACTTGTAGGCTTCGCGTACAAGCTTGAGTTCGCCCTTGGGCAGGTAGGCCAGGTGGTCTTGCAGGCCTGCGTAGGAGGCCACTTCAGGACGCGGTGCCGCGGTTGCACCACGGGCAAGCCACAGGCCACCCTGCAAGGCGCCTGGCAAGAGATCAGCAGCGAGAGAACGCAAACCCATGGCCTGAATTTATCAGGCCGGCGGCGTGTGGTTATTCAGGCCCGTGGACCGGGCCGGGTTCAGACGGGAACCTTGCGCAGCATTTCCACGCCCACTTGACCGGACGCGATTTCGCGCAGTGCAGTCACACCGGGCTTGTTGCGGCTTTCGATCTTGGGCGCATGGCCCTGGCTGAGCATGCGCGCGCGGTAGGTGGCCGCCAACACCAACTGGAAGCGATTGGGGATCTTTTCCAGACAATCTTCGACGGTGATGCGGGCCATGGTGGGTTCCGATGCGGTCAGTTGCGCCTTGCAGCGCGGTTCTATGGGGGTTCGGCCTTGATTCCGGCGCAGACACCGGGAATTCAAAGCCCCAAGGCGCTGAACACCCTGGGCTGCCTGCGGCGCTGAGCCGAATATCGAAGCCGCTGCGCACGAACTACGGTTTGCAGCTCGGCTTGGGCGTCTTCAAAGCAACCATTGATTATAACGAAGTCAAATGCTTCGGCCTTGGAGACTTCCAGACGCGCATTGACCAGGCGCTGCTCGATCACATTCGGGGCGTCCTCGCCACGGCCCACCAGGCGCCGTTCGAGTTCTTCCCAGCTTGGCGGCAGGATGAAGATCAGCACCGCATCCGGAAACAGGCGCTTGATGTTCAGTGCCCCCTGCCAGTCGATCTCCAACACCACATCCTGGCCGCGTTCGAGTTCCTGCAGCACCGCCCGGCGCGAGGTGCCATAGCGGTTGCCGTGCACCTGTGCCCATTCGAAGAAATCGTCTGCCCGCACCATCTGGTCGAACTCGGCTGGCGAGACGAACCAGTATTCCCGCCCGTGCTGCTCCTGCCCTCGAGGCGCGCGGGTGGTGTGCGAAACCGAGACTGCCAGTTGAGGGTCGGCGGCCAGCAGTGCCTTGACCTGGCTGGACTTGCCGGCCCCGGAAGGCGCGGCCACCACGAACAGGCAGCCGGGATGTTGATGGGTGTCGGTGGACATGGGGTGAGGGACGCAGGGTGGTGGCGCGGGCGCGCCTATTCGATGTTCTGAACCTGTTCGCGCATTTGCTCGATGGCCACCTTCATGTCCACCGAAATGCCGGTGAGTTCCAACGCAGCCGACTTCGAGCCCAGGGTGTTGGCTTCGCGGTGCAATTCCTGGATCAGGAAATCAAGCCGTTTGCCCAGCTCGCCCCCCTGCTGCAGCAAGCGCCGTATTTCCTGCAGGTGCGCCTGCAGACGCGACAGTTCTTCGGCCACATCAATGCGCAGCGCAAAGGCCGCCGCTTCGCCCAAGGCCCGTTCCTGCAGCGCC
This sequence comes from Azohydromonas lata NBRC 102462, assembly GCA_945878385.1. Taxonomy (GTDB): domain Bacteria; phylum Pseudomonadota; class Gammaproteobacteria; order Burkholderiales; family Burkholderiaceae_C; genus RFTU01. The sequence goes on from CAMCTE010000026.1 coordinate 14,892, forward strand.
TGTGGGCCCACCGCACCGCCCGCGTCGGCCGCCTTCAGGGCTTCGTGCCAGCGTTCCAGGAAGCGGGCCTGCTGGCGCTGCACCACGGCCGGCACCAGGGGTTGTGCGCGTGCGGCCAGCGATTCGATCAGGTCGATCCGCTCCAACAGGATGTCCACCAGACGCTGTCCCTCGCGCGCACGGGCCTCAGCCAGTGCCTCAAGGCAGGCCTGTGCCGCACCCAGGGCGTCCACATCCGTGGAGGCAGCGGGCACCAGGCTGCGGCCCCATTGAAGGGCTTCAGCCACGCTCAGGGGTTGGGCCTGCGGCAAAACCTGCGCCACCCGGGTTTGCCATTGCGCAAGCCGCTGCAGCACTTCAACAGACGGGGCCTGCAGGGTGCCGCCTTCGGCGCTCGTGAGGCTCAGCCGTAATTCCAGCTTGCCGCGCTTGACCCGCGCGGCCACCAACTCGCGCAGCGCAGGCTCACAGCCACGCAGTTCTTCGGGCAGTTTGAGGGTCAGGTCCAGGAAGCGACCGTTGACGGACCGGCATTCCACCACCAGGCCACGCTCTCGGGTGACGCTGGCGTAACCGGTCATGCTATAGACTGGCATCGCACTTGCACGGCACCTGGTTTTCAGGTGCGCCGCAGTCAAAAAATCATTATGGCAAAGCCCAAGCCTGCGCCCCTGCCGGCCGGCTGCGAAGTCGGCGGCTACCGCATCGTGCGCTTCCTGGCCTCGGGTGGCTCGAGCCTGGTGTACCAGGCCACCACAGCCGCAGGCGCGGCCGTGCTGCTCAAGGAATACTTGCCTGCGGCGCTGATGCACCGCCCGCCGGGGCAGTTCGAACCCCTGGTGCGCCCCGGCAAGGTGGGCCGGCTGCGACAAGGCCTGCATGCGTTTTTGGACAGTGCGCGCAACCTGGCGGTGCTGCAGCATCCCGCCTTGGCCACGGTGATCGACTGCGTGCATGCCCACGAAACCGTCTACCTCGTGTCGCCCTACCTGGAGGGGCAAACCCTGCAGTCCCACATCGTGGCCTCAAGGCTGCAGTCACCTCGCGGCGGGGCCTGTCTGTCTGAAGCGGCCGTCATCAGCATCGGGCTGGACCTGTTGCAGGCGCTGGCCGTGGTGCACGACGCCGGCTTGCTGCACCTGGACATCAAGCCCTCGAATTTGCTGATCACGCTGGAAGGCGCCCTGGTGCTGCTGGACTTCGATGCCGCACAGCCTTGGGCCGAATTGCAGGTGGCCAAGCCGCCAGGCCCACGCACGCGCCCAGCCTTCACCCCAGGGTTCTCCGCACCGGAGGCGATGGCCAACGAATCCTCACAAGGGCCGTGGACCGACCTGTACGCGGTGGGGGCCTGTCTGTATGCCTGCATGCTGGGGCATCCGCCCCCAGACTGCCTGGCGCGCGCGCAGTCCGATTCCGTGCCGGCCAGCCTGGCGTCGGCCGCCGCCCACTACTCCACTGCGCTGCAGTCTGCGGTGCTGCGCAGCATGGCGCTGGGCACCGGCGCACGCCTGCAGGAAGTGCAGGCTTTGGAAGCGGCCTTGGTGCAGGCGGCACAATCGCGCCCGACCGATACCCGACTCCACTGAGGAACCCGCCCCATGTACAGCCCCACAACGCCTGCCGCTGCCTTCGTTCGCTCCGACGGGCGTGGCGTCCACGCCCTGCGCCCCGTCAGCTTCACTCGCGGTTACACGGCGCATGCCGAAGGCTCGGTGCTGGTGGCCTTCGGCCACACCCGTGTGCTGTGCACGGCTTCCGTGGAAGACCGTGTGCCGCCGCACAAGCGCGGCAGCGGCGAAGGTTGGGTGACGGCCGAGTACGGCATGCTGCCGCGCGCCACCCACACGCGCAGCGACCGCGAAGCCGCGCGCGGCAAGCAGACGGGCCGCACCCAAGAAATTCAGCGGCTGATTGGCCGTTCGCTGCGCGCGGTGTTTGACCTGAAGCGCCTGGGCGAGCGCACCATCACCCTGGACTGTGATGTGCTGCAGGCCGATGGCGGCACCCGCACCGCCGCCATCACCGGCGCCTTCGTGGCGGCGCAAGATGCCGTTTCCAAGCTGTTGGCCAGCGGCGCCTTGCAGGCCAGCCCCATCCTCGACCATGTGGCCGCCGTCTCGGTGGGCATCGTGCAAGGCGTGCCCTTGCTCGACCTCGAATACACCGAGGATTCCACCTGCGACACCGACATGAATGTGGTGATGACGGGCAGCGGACATTTCGTGGAGGTGCAGGGCACCGCCGAAGGCGCGGCCTTCGGCCGCCCGGAGATGACTGCCCTGCTGGACCTGGCCAGTGCGGGCATCCAAGACCTGGTGCGCGCGCAGCGTGCCGCGCTGGGCCTGCCCAGCTGAGCCCTTCAAGCGCTGCAGCGTTGAAGTAAGGAACTGCTGCCCCGCCTCCGTTACCTCCGTCCGGCACTCCACCATGACCCGACAGCTCGTTTTGGCCTCGCACAACGCGGGTAAGCTGCGTGAACTGCAGTCCCTGTTCGACCCCGGCGTGCAGCACCTGCAGCTGCTCAGCCCACAGGGCCTGGGCTTGAGCGAACCCGACGAGCCCTTCCACACCTTCATCGAAAACGCGTTGCACAAGGCGCGTCAGGCCAGCGCTGCCACCGGGCTGCCGGCGTTGGCCGATGATTCGGGGTTGGCCGTGGTGGCCTTGGTTGGTGCGCCGGGCGTTCATTCGGCCACTTATGCCGGTGCGGTGAAGGCCGAGCCGGGTCAGGCGCGCGAGGCTTTGCGGCAACGACAAGACGCGGCCAACATCGCGCGCTTGCTGCGCGAACTGCAGTCACTTGAAGCATCCGCACCCGCGGCAACCGACCGGCGCGCGCGGTTCGTCTGCACCCTGGTGGCACTGCGCAGCGCGCAGGACCCCGAGCCCCTGGTGGCGCAGGGCCGTTGGGAGGGTGAGATCCTGCAGCAGCCTCGCGGCCAGGGAGGCTTCGGTTACGACCCTGTGATGTGGATTCCTGAGGCCGCTGCCACGGTGGCCGAATTGGGCCACGAGGCCAAGAACAGCCTGAGCCACCGCGCGCGGGCCGCTGCCGCTCTGCGCGAGCAGATGCGCGCGGTGTGGGGTTGGGAATTGGGCTGGGCCTGATGCAGCACGAAGAAGGCCCTGACAAGGATTTGGCGGGCGCATCTTGCGCGCCCGTCTCAGCAGCCCATGCACGAGGAAAGCCGATCGCCATCCCGGTGGTGGCAGCTTCAGGCCCCCCCAATGCGATGGCTTCATCAGGGCCCGGACAAGCGCCCGCGCACCCAGGCGGTCTGCGCGCGTTGCCGCCGCTTTCACTGTATGTGCATCTGCCTTGGTGCCTGCGCAAGTGCCCTTACTGCGACTTCAATTCCCACGAATGGCGAGACCTCGGCACTGCCCCCGCTGCATCACTCGGTACAGCCCCCGACGCTGCCCTGCAGACCCGCTACCGCCAGGCCCTGCTGCGCGACCTGGAAGCTGCGCTGCCCCAAATTTGGGGCCGCACAGTGCACAGCATCTTCATGGGGGGTGGTACGCCCAGCCTATTTGAGCCGTCCCAGATCGAAGCCTTGCTCGCAGATATCCGCGCGCGGCTGCGGCTGGAGCCGGGCTGCGAAATCACCCTGGAGGCCAACCCCGGCACCTTCGAGGCGCAGCGTTTTGCCGCCTACGCCGCCGCGGGTGTCACGCGCTTGTCCATCGGGGTGCAAAGCTTCAACGACGGGGCCCTCTCAGCCCTGGGCCGCGTGCACGACGGGCGGCAAGCCCTTGCGGCCGTTCAGGAAGCGGCGGCCAGCTTCGCCACCTGGAACCTGGACCTGATGTATGCGCTGCCGGGGCAAACCATGGCCGAACTGGAACAGGATCTGGCCATGGCGCTGGCTTGTGAGCCGCCGCACTTGTCCATCTACCACCTGACGATCGAGCCCAACACGCGCTTCGCGGTGCATACGCCGGCCAACCTGCCGGACGACGATACCGCTTACGCCATGCTGGACCTCATCGCCGAACGCACCGCAGCGGCCGGCCTTCAGCGCTACGAGGTATCGGCCTTCGCGCGCAGCGGCCACCGCTGCACCCACAACCTGAACTATTGGCGCTTTGGCGACTACTTGGGCATTGGCGCTGGTGCCCACAGCAAACTGAGCTTCCCCGAGCGCATCGTGCGCCAGGTGCGTTGGCGCGAACCCCGCGCCTACATGGACGCAGCCGAGCGCGGGCAGGCCGTCTCCAACGAGCATCCAATCGAAGCCGCCGACCGGCCCTTTGAGTTCATGCTCAATGGCCTTCGCTTGATCGAAGGCTTGAGCCTGCGCGCGTTTGCTGAACGCACCGGCCTGGGCATTGAGGCCCTAGAGCCCGCCCTGTCTCAGGCCGTTTCACGCGGCTTGCTTCAACGGGATGGCCTGCAGGTGAGGCCCACCACGCGCGGCTTGGATTTCCTGTCGGATGTGCAGGCCCTGTTCCTGCCTGGCTGAGCCGGGTGGAGCTCTGCTGAACCCAGCTGAACCTAGCTGAACCTAGCGCGTGGCGGCGGTGGCGCTGCTGTGGCGCAGCACCTCCAGCACATGGGAGGCAATCGCCTTGAGCGGCAACACCTGGTGCACGGCCTCATGCCGTATGGCTTCACGCGGCATACCGAAGACCACGCAGGTCTCTTCGCTCTGTGCGATGTTGTAGGCACCGCTGTCCTTCATCAGCCGCATGGCGCGCGCGCCGTCGCCACCCATGCCGGTGAGCATGATGCCCACTGCATGCGGCCCCACCACCCGGGCCGCGGATTCGAACAGCACCTCCACCGAAGGGCGGTGCCGGTTCACCGGATCATCCTCGGACAGCAGGGCCACCGGCGCGCCGCCCACGCGGCCAATGCGCAGGTGATGCCCGCCTGGGGCAATGTAGGCATG
>CAMCTE010000027.1 GCA_945878385.1 Azohydromonas lata NBRC 102462
GTATTCCCGCACCTGACCGTGCTGGAAAATGTGCGGGTCGGGCTCCAGCGCGGCTTGGGTACCAGCTTTCATTTTTGGTTGCCGGAATCGACGCTCTACCGCCTCAACGACCGGGCCATGGAACTCCTTGAACAGGTGGACTTGGGCGGCTTTGCCGACACGGTGACGGTGGAACTGCCCTATGGCCGCAAGCGGGCCCTGGAGATTGCCACCACCCTGGCGCTGGGCCCGGAGCTGATGCTGCTGGACGAGCCCACCCAGGGCATGGGCCATGAAGACGTCGGGCGCGTGGTCGAGTTGATCCGCCGCGTGGCGGCCAACCGCACGGTGCTCATGGTCGAGCACAACATGAACGTGGTGTCCAACCTGTCGGACACGATCACGGTACTGGCCCGCGGCTCGGTGCTGGCTGAAGGACCGTATGAAAAAGTGTCCCAGGACCCGCGTGTGCTCGAGGCCTATGTGGGCTCGGCCGAAGCCTGATCTCCCCCCCCCACCCCCCATGAACATCGACAAGACATCCGCAGCAGGAGATTGGGCGTGAGCGCACCGCTGTTGAAGGTTTCCGGCCTGCATGCCTGGTATGGCGAATCCCATGTGCTGCACGGCATCGACTTCGAGGTGCGACAGGGCGAACTGGTCACCCTGCTGGGCCGCAATGGTGCGGGGCGCACCACCACCATCAAGTCGATTCTGGGACTGGTAGGCAAGCGCAGCGGCTCCATCGAAGTGGCCGGTGTGGAGACGGTGAATCTGCCCACCAACCGCATCGCGCGCCTGGGGTTGGGTTACTGCCCCGAAGAGCGCGGCATCTTCTCCTCTCTTTCATGCGAGGAAAACCTTCTGCTGCCGCCGAGAGTGGGCGAAGGCGGCATGAGTGTGGAAGAAATCTACGAGATGTTTCCCAACCTGAAGGAACGCCGCAACAGCCAGGGCACACGTCTTTCGGGTGGCGAGCAGCAGATGTTGGCCATGGCGCGCATCCTGCGCACGGGCGCCAAGATCCTGCTGTTGGACGAAATCACCGAGGGCTTGGCCCCCGTGATCGTGCAAACCCTGGGCCGCGTGATCCGCGCCCTCAAGGACAAGGGCCTGACCATCATCCTGGTCGAGCAGAACTTCCGTTTTGCAGCGCCGCTGGCCGACCGCCACTATGTGATCGAGCACGGCCAGATCGTGGCCACGGTGCACAAGGCCGAACTGGCCGAAAAGTCCGAAATGCTGCATGACCTGCTCGGAGTCTGACCCGAGCGATTTCCACTTGAATCACCACTCGTGTCGCACACGCGACCACACCACAGGAGACCGACCATGAAACTCAAGACCCTGGCCGCAGCCGCAGCCCTGGCCCTCACCCCCGTGCTGGGCACCGCCCAGCAAGGCAAGCTCTCGGGCGACGTAGTCAAGATCGGCGTGCTCACGGACATGTCGGGCCTGTATGCCGACTACGGTGGCCCCGGCGCCCTGGCGGCAGCCCGGCTGGCTGTTCAGGATTTCGGCGGCAAGATGTTCGGCAAGAACATCGAAGTGGTCAATGCCGACCACCAGAACAAGCCCGACATAGCCAAGAATGTGACGCAGCAGTGGTTTGACCGTGACGGCGTGGACATGACGGTGGAAAACCTGAATTCCTCCGTGGCGCTCGCTGTTCAAGCCCTGGGCAAGGAGAAAAACAAGATCACGATCGTCACCGGTGCGGCCACATCGCGCCTGACGAACGAAGATTGTGCTCCCGGCACCGGCATCCACTACCTCATGGACACCATCGCCCTGGGCAATGTGGTGGGCAAAGCCGTGGTGAAGGACGGGGGCAACAGCTGGTTCTTCCTCACCGCCGACTACGCATTCGGCCATTCGCTGGAAAAGGACACGGGCGATGTGGTGAAGGCCTCGGGCGGCCGCGTCAACGGCGCCGTGCGCCACCCGCTGGGCACCAATGACTTCAGCTCCTTCCTGCTGCAGGCCCAAACTTCCGGCGCCAAGGTGGTGGGCCTGGCCAACGCAGGCGGCGACACGGTGAACTCCATCAAGGCCGCGGCCGAGTTCGGCATCACCAAGCGCCAAAACCTGGCTGCCCTGCTGATGCTGATCACCGATGTGCACGCCATCGGCCTGAACACGGCGCAAGGTCTGTACCTCACCGAAGGTTGGTACTGGGACCTCAACCCCGAGACCCGTGCTTGGGCCGACAAGTTCAGCAAGGTGATGAACGGCCGCAAGCCCAATTCCAACCATGCGTCCGTGTACTCGGCCACCATGCACTACCTCAAGGCCGTGCAGGCAGCCGGCACGGACGACACCGCAGCCGTGATGACCAAGATGAGGGAGACCCCCATCAACGACATGTTCGCCAAGGGCGGCAAGCTGCGTGACGACGGCCGCATGGTGCACGACATGTACCTGTTCCAGGTGAAGGCCCCGTCGGCGTCCAAAGGCGCTTGGGACTATTACGACCTGAAGGGTACGGTCAAGGGCGAAGAGGCCTTCCAGTCCATGGCCGCAGGCAAGTGCGCCGCCGTCAAGAAGTAAGCCACTGAGGCGGCCCTTCAACGGGCCGCCTCACCCGATTCATTCACCGCAGCACACGCGATCGCCCGACCATGGACGAAATCTTCGGCGTACCGATACAGGCCTTCATGGGGCAACTCATGCTGGGCTTGGTCAACGGCTCGTTCTACGCCCTGCTCTCCCTGGGCTTGGCCGTCATCTTCGGCATGCTCAACATCGTGAACTTCGCCCATGGGGCCTTGTACATGGTGGGTGCCTTCTTCGCCTGGATGCTGCTGAATTACGCGGGCGTGAACTACTGGATGGCACTGCTGCTGGTGCCACTGGCGGTGGGCCTGGTGGGCGTGGTGATCGAGAAGTGCCTGCTGCAGTGGCTGCAGGGTCTTGACCACTTGTATGGCCTGCTGCTGACCTTCGGGTTGGCGCTCATACTGGAAGGCGTGTTCCGTGAAGCCTACGGATCATCGGGCCTGCCGTATGAACTGCCCCCCGTGTTCCGCGGTGCCTTTGACCTGGGCTTCATGTTCCTGCCCAAGTACCGGGCCTGGGTGGTGGTGGCAGCCCTCGTGGTGTGCCTGGCCACCTGGTTTGTGATCGAGAAGACCAAGCTCGGTGCCTACCTGCGAGCCGGTACCGAGAACCCCAACCTGGTCAAGGCCTTCGGCATCAATGTGCCGCTGATGGTGACGCTCACCTACGCCTTCGGTGTGGGTTTGGCCGGATTGGCCGGTGCGATGGCCGCACCGATCTACCAGGTCAGCCCCCTGATGGGGTCGAACATCATCATCATCGTGTTCGCGGTGGTGGTCATCGGTGGCATGGGTTCCATCCTGGGCTCCATCGTCACCGGCCTGGCTCTGGGGCTGATCGAGGGATTGAGCAAGGTGTTCTACGCCGAGATTTCCACCACGGTGGTGTTCATCATCATGGCCATCGTGCTGATGGTGCGGCCTGCAGGCCTGTTTGGGCGGGAGAAGTGAGCATGAGCCGCACCGCCATTGCCTTCCTCGTCCTGCTGGCCGCCGGCTTGGTGGCCCCCTTCGTGGGCTACCCCATCTTCCTGATGAAGGTGCTGTGCTTTGCCCTGTTCGCCAGCGCCTTCAACCTGCTGATCGGCTACACCGGCCTGCTTTCATTCGGCCACGCCATGTTCTTTGGCTTCGCGGCCTATGTGTCTGGGCATGCCGCCAAGGTGTGGGGCCTCACACCAGAGTTGGCCATCCTGGCCGGCACGCTCAGTGCCGCAGGCATCGGCGCGGTGACTGGCTGGCTGGCCGTGCGGCGCCAGGGCATCTACTTCGCCATGGTCACCCTGGCGCTGGCGCAGATGGTGTATTTCATCTGCGTGCAGGCACCCTTCACCTACGCGGAAGACGGCATCCAGAGCATTCCGCGAGGCAAACTGTTCGGTGTGCTGGACCTCAGCGGCGACCGCACCATGTACTACCTGGTGTTTGCAGTATTCATGTTGGGTCTGCTGGGCATCTACCGCATCATCCACTCGCCTTTCGGGCAGGTGTTGAAGTCCATTCGTGAGAACGAGCCGCGCGCGCTGTCTCTGGGCTACGACGTGGACCGCTACAAGCTGGTGGCCTTCATCCTGTCGGCGGCCTTGGCAGGCTTGGCGGGTGCCACCAAGAGCCTGGCCTTCGGCTTGGCCACCCTGACCGATGTGAGTTGGCAGATGAGCGGCGAAGTGGTGCTGATGACGCTGCTGGGGGGCATGGGCACCATCTTCGGCCCAGCCCTGGGGGCTGCGGTCATTGTGACCATGCAGAACTACCTCTCGGGCATGGGCTCGATGGTCACGGTGATCATGGGCGCCACCTTCGTGGCTTGCGTGCTGCTGTTCCGCAGGGGTATCGTGGGCGAGATCGAGCACCGCTGGAAGAACCGCTCAGCATCCTGATGCCCCATGGGGGCTGCGTGTCGAGTTGGCGCGGCGCGGCACACCCCTGAAACCGAAATGCCCCGCGGCTTTCCAGCAGCGGGGCATTCGTCTTTTTGTGCCTCCCTGTCCTGCAACGGTTACCCGCGTGATGTCGGACAGCGGGTGCATGCTAATCGTGAACAGGGTGGCACTCCAGCCCGCCCCCCGCAGACCAGGGGGAGAGCGGAGATCATCATGGCAGCGGTATCCTTGAAAACGCCATGAACATCCTGCTCATCCACCAGAACTTCCCCGGCCAGTTCAAGCACCTGGCCCCTGCCCTGGCCCAACGCGGCCACCGGGTGCTGGCCATGCCCATGAAGGCCCAGGCGCCATCCCAGTGGCAAGGCGTGGAACTGCGCCCCTACATGCCGCGGCGCGGCAGCACGCCAGGGGTGCATCCCTGGGCGGTGGACTTCGAGACCAAAACCATCCGGGCCGAAGCCTGGTTCCGCGCGGCGCTGGCGCTCAAGGCCGAAGGATTCACACCGGATGTCGTACTGGCCCACCACGGCTGGGGCGAAAGCCTCTTCGTCAAGGAGGTGTGGCCACACACCCGCTTGGGCATCTACTGCGAGTTCTTCTACCTCAGCGAGGGAGCAGACAGCGGTTTCGACCCGGAATTCGCACGCCACGATCCCGGCGACCTGTGCCGACTACGGCTGAAGAACCTCAACAACCTGCTGCACTTCGAAATGGCCGACGCCGGCCTGTCGCCTACGCGGTGGCAGGCCAGCACCTTCCCCGAGCCCTTCCGCACACGCATGGCGGTGGCCCATGACGGGATTGACACCGAACGGCTGCAGCCGGCCCAGGGCGTTTCGGTGAACTGGTCGCTTGCGCAGGGGCAGGGCTTGCAGATCGACGCGGGCGAAGAGGTCATCACCTTCGTCAATCGCAACCTGGAGCCGTACCGCGGCTATCACATCTTCATGCGCGCGCTGCCCGAACTGCTGCGGCAACGGCCGCGGGCCAGGGTGGTGATCGTCGGTGCTGACCAAGTGAGCTATGGCGCAGCGCCCGACCCCGCGGTGCACGGTGCCTCCACTTGGCGCGAGGTCTTCATCCGCGAGGTGCGCGGCCAGATCACCGACGCCGACTGGTCGCGGGTGCACTTCGTGGGCCAACTGCCCTATGACGCCTTCATCTCGCTGCTGCAGATCAGCACGGTGCATGTCTACCTCACCTATCCCTTCGTGCTGAGTTGGAGCCTGCTGGAGGCCATGAGCATCGGCTGCGCCATCGTGGGCAGCGACACCGCGCCGGTGCGCGAGGTGATCGAGCATGGTGTGACGGGGCGGCTCGTGGACTTCTTTGATCCGGCCGCCCTGGTGCAGTCGGTATGCGCACTGCTGGAGGACCCGGCAGCGCGACAGCGCCTGGGGCATCGGGCGCGGGCGCTGGCGCAGGAGCGCTTCGATCTGCAGCGGGTGTGCCTGCCGCAACAACTGGCCTGGGCCGAATCCCTGGGCGGCTGACCGCGGGGGGCCACCTACAATGGTCGGTTTTGCGGCCCTTGGATTTACACCACCCCCGCCGCCAGGAGAACCCCATGAGCGACCGCTCCAAGCCCGCCGACAGCGCGGCGCGCAAGGTCTTCATCCGCACCTTCGGGTGCCAGATGAATGAATACGATTCCGACAAGATGGCCGATGTGCTGCGCGCAGCGCAAGGCTACGAACCCACCGACAACCCCGAAGAGGCCGATCTGATCCTCTTCAACACCTGTTCGGTGCGGGAGAAGGCACAGGAGAAGGTATTCAGCGACCTGGGCCGCGTGAAGCACCTCAAGGAAAAGGGTGTGCTGATCGGCGTGGGCGGTTGTGTGGCCTCCCAGGAAGGCGCGGCCATCATTGAACGCGCTCCCTATGTGGACCTGGTCTTCGGCCCGCAAACCCTGCACCGGCTGCCGCAGATGATCGAGCAGCGCCAAGCCGCGCGCCGCCCGCAGGTGGACATCTCCTTCCCCGAGATTGAAAAGTTCGACCATCTGCCGCCGGCCCGCACGGAAGGCGCATCCGCCTTCGTGTCCATCATGGAGGGCTGCAGCAAGTACTGTTCCTACTGCGTGGTGCCCTACACGCGCGGCGAGGAAGTGCACCGTCCTTTCGAGGATGTGCTGACGGAAGTGGCCGGATTGGCCGACCAGGGGGTCAAGGAAGTCACCCTGTTGGGCCAGAACGTGAACGCCTACCGCGGGCGCATGGGCGGCACCACGGAAATCGCCGACTTCGCGCTGCTGCTGGAATATGTGGCCGAGATTCCGGGTGTGGAACGCATCCGCTACACCACCAGCCACCCCAATGAATTCACGCAGCGCCTGATCGAGGTTTACGGCAAGACCGACAAGTTGGTGAACCACCTGCACCTGCCGGTGCAGCATGGGTCAGACCGGATCCTGATGGCCATGAAGCGCGGCTACACCGCGATGGAATACAAGAGCACCATCCGCAAGCTGCGCGCGGTGCGGCCCGACATCTCACTGAGCTCGGACTTCATCGTGGGCTTCCCCGGCGAGACTGAAGACGACTTCGGCAAGATGATGAAGCTCATTGAGGACATCGGCTTCGACGCTTCATTCAGCTTTGTTTTCAGCCCACGGCCCGGCACGCCCGCGTCCAATCTGGCCGACGACACTCCTCAAGATGTCAAGCTCAAGCGCCTGCAACACCTTCAGGCCACCATTGAGGCCAATGTGCGGCGCATCAGCGACAGCCGCTTGGGCACGTTGCAGCGCATTCTGGTGGAAGGCCCCTCGCGCAACAGCGCCACCGGCAAGGCCGGCAGTTCACCCACCGAGTTGATGGGGCGCACCGAGTGCAACCGGATCGTCAATTTCGAAGGCGGGCCGCAGGGTTCGCGCCTGCACGGGCAGATGCTGGACGTGCGCATCACGCAGGCACTGCCGCATTCGCTGCGGGGTGAGGTGCAGACGAACTGATAGCGATTCAGCTGCGATTGAATATAAAAGCACGCAGCCACAGCGCCAAGGCGGTGGCGCCCACCATCAGCGCATAACCGACCATGGTGCCTTCGGCCCCCAGGTAAGCCCAGGCGCCCCCGTACGCCGCCAGGGCCGACCCATAAGCCCACAGCACCAAAGAGAACCACCCCAAGTGGGCCGTGTCGCGGTGCCACATTACCTTGAGCCCGCCCACGGCCAGCACCGCCACCCAAAACGGCGCTGCCAAGGCGTTGAAAATGTGCCAGCTGGCGTCCAGTGGGGTCATAGACCCGAAATTTTATAATTTGCCTTTCATGGCCGTTCTTGCCCTCGGGCTCAACCACCAGACTGCCCCGCTGGACCTGCGCGGGCGGCTGGCCTTCGCCCCGGCGCAATTGCCGGGCGTTCTGCAGGATTTCCGGCAGCGCCTGCAGCGGGCCGCGCCCGAGGCAGCACTGCTTTCCACCTGCAACCGCACCGAACTCTATGTGGCGGCCGATGCGGGAGCCGTGCGGGACATTGCAGCGCCGGCCCTTTCATGGCTGGCCGCGCAGGGTGGAATTGCAGACCACACTTTGCGTGCGCACACCTATCTCCGCGAAGAGCACGACGCCGCCCGCCACGCTTTTCGCGTGGCCTCGGGGCTTGATTCGATGGTGCTGGGCGAGCCTCAGATCCTGGGTCAGATGAAGGAAGCGGTGCGCGAGGCCGATGCTGCGGGCACCCTGGGCACGACGCTGCACCAACTCTTCCAGCGCTCGTTCGCGGTGGCCAAGGAGGTCCGCAGTTCCACCGAGGTTGGTGCGCACTCCATCAGCATGGCCGCCGCATCGGTGCGTCTGGCCGCTCAATTGTTCGAAGACCTGTGCGATGTGCGGGTGCTGCTGGTGGGCGCGGGCGAGATGATCGAACTGGTGGCCACGCACTTTGCCGCGCGCGAGCCGAAGTCCATGGCGGTGGCCAACCGCACGCTGGATCGCGGCGAAAAGTTGGCGGCCCGCTTTGGCGCCCAGGCCCTGCGCTTGACCGACCTGGCCACCTGCCTGCACGAATACGATGTGGTGGTGTCCTGCACCGCCAGCAGCCTGCCGCTGATTGGCCTGGGTGCGGTGGAACGGGCGTTGAAAGCGCGCCGCCACAAGCCGATGTTCATGGTGGACCTGGCGGTACCCCGCGACATCGAACCCGAGGTGGCGCAACTCGAGGATGTGTACCTGTACACGGTGGACGACCTCTCGGCCATCGTGCAAGTGGCCAGCGAGAAGCGCTTGGCTGCGGTGCAGCAGGCTGAGGCCATCATCGACGCGGGGGTTCAGAGCTTCGCGCACTGGCTGGACCAGCGCAGCACCGTGCCCCTGATCCAGGCGCTCAACCGCCGCGCCGAAGAGTGGCGCGAAGCGGAACTCGCACGCGCGCGCAAACGCCTGGCCAAGGGCGAAGACCCAGTGGCCGTGATGGAGGCCCTGAGCCAAGCCCTTTCCCAGAAGATGCTGCACGGCACCTTTGCCGAACTGCATGCCAGCGACGGCTCGCAGCGTGAGGTGCTGGCCCAGACGATTTCTCGCCTGTTCCTGCGCGGCGGCGGCCCCGCCGCATGAAGGCCGCACTGCGCGAGCAGTTCGAGCGCCTGGCCCTGCGGGGCGCCGAACTCGAGTCTGTCTTGTCTGACCCTGCCGTGGCATCGGACATGAAGCGCTACCGCGCGCTGCTCAAGGAACAGGCCGAAGTGGGCGGCGTGCTCACCCGCTGGATGCGGTATCGGCAACGCGAATCGGACTTGGCCTCGGCACAGGAACTGTTGGTCGGCGATGCGGCCGCGGACGCCGAGATGGCGGAGATGGCCAACCAAGAAGTGACCGAAGCGCAGGCCGAGCTCGAACGCCTGGCCACGGAACTGCAGGCTGCGCTGCTGCCCAAAGACCCGGATGACGAGCGGCCCTGCTTCGTGGAAATCCGCGCCGGCACGGGCGGCGATGAGTCGGCCCTGTTCGCCGGTGACCTGCTGCGCATGTACCTGCGCGACTGCGAGCGCATCGGCTTTCGAACCGAGATCCTGAGTGCCAATGAAAGCGACTTGGGCGGCTACAAGGAAGTGGTGTTTCGGGTGGAGGGTGACGGGGCCTACGGCCGACTGAAGTTTGAAAGCGGGGGGCATCGGGTGCAGCGCGTTCCGGCCACCGAAAGCCAGGGACGGATCCACACCAGTGCCTGCACCGTGGCGGTGCTGGCCGAACCCGATGAAGCCGAAGAGGTGGCGCTGAACCCAGCCGACCTTCGCATCGACACCTTCCGTGCCAGCGGCGCCGGTGGGCAGCACATCAACAAGACGGATTCGGCCGTGCGCATCACCCACATCCCCACGGGACTGGTGGCCGAATGCCAGGACGACCGTTCCCAGCACCGCAACAAGGCACGCGCCCTGCAGGTGCTGGCCGCGCGGCTGCGCGACCGAGAGCGCACCGAGCGCGCCGCCCGCGAAGCCGCCGCCCGCAAGAGCCTGATCGGCAGCGGTGACCGCAGCGACCGCATCCGAACCTACAACTTCCCCCAGGGGCGGGTGACCGACCACCGCATCAACCTCACGCTGTACAAACTGGGGGCGGTGATGGACGGCGACCTGGGTGACCTGCTGGGTGCTCTGCACGCCGCACAGGTGGCCGAGGAACTGCAGGCGCTGGAAGCCGGCCGTGGGGCTTGAAGCCCCTTGGCGGGTGGATGATGCGCTGCGCCATGCTCGCAGCGTGGGGCTGGACCGATTGGATGCGCTGCTGCTCTTGGGGCGGGCGCTGCAACGGGACCGCAGTTGGCTGATGGCTCACGGTGAGCATGTACTCACTCCCGAGGAAGTTGCCGGAATCACTTTCACCTTTTCCCGCCGTGCCCAAGGCGTTCCCTTGTCGTACCTGGTGGGCCAACGCGAATTCCACGGGCTGATGCTGAAGGTCACGCAGGATGTGCTGGACCCGCGGCCCGATACGGAAACGCTGGTGGACTGGGCGTTGGAGGGGTTGGGGCAGGCCCGGCCGGTCGAACCACGGGACCCGCCTGTTCGCGTGATGGACCTGGGCACCGGCAGCGGCGCCATTGCCCTGGCGCTGCAGGCTGCACGGCCCGATTGGGAAGTGCATGCCAGCGATGCCAGCGCAGCGGCGCTGGCGGTGGCGCGTGGCAATGCGCAGGCACTTGGTTTGCCCGTGCGCTTCCATGAGGGTTCATGGTGGGATGCCTTGCCGCAGGGCCTGCGCCTGCACCTGGCTGTGAGCAACCCACCCTACATCCGCCCCGACGACCCGCACCTGGTGGCATTGGTGCATGAACCGCGGTCGGCCCTGGTGGCAGAGGATCAGGGGTTGGCTGATCTCAGGGCATTGATCGAGGGGGCACATGCTCACTTGCTGCCCGGCGGCTGGCTGCTGCTGGAGCACGGGCACGACCAGGCCGAGCCGGTCGCCCGGCTGTTGGCGGGCGCAGGTTTCGAATCGATCGGCCACCGCCGAGACTTGGCCGGCCACACCCGCTGCACGGGTGGGCGCCTTGCCGGATAATTGAAGCCTGTTGTCTCGGTTTTACTGGAAGAGCATCGACCATGAGCGAAATCCACCAACGCATCGACCAAATCGTCAAAGGCCACCGTGTGGTGCTGTTCATGAAGGGCAGCGCCCAATTCCCGATGTGCGGCTTTTCAGGCCGCGCAGTGCAAGTGCTCAAGGCCTGCGGCGTGCAAGACCTGGCCACTGTCAATGTCCTGGAGGACGAAGGCATCCGCCAGGGCATCAAGGACTACGCCAACTGGCCCACCATTCCGCAGCTCTACATCAACGGTGAGTTTGTGGGTGGTTCGGACATCATGATGGAGATGTACGAAAGCGGCGAACTGCAGCAGGCCCTGGGCCAGCCCAACTGAGCGCCGCCCAACTGAGCGCTGCCCGATTGCGCTTCCCGCATGGGCGCCGGGCCCGGTCACTGATCCGATCGCGCAAAGGTCAAACGGCATGAGTGGCCAACCGCGTCTGATCGTCGGCATCACCGGTGCCAGTGGCGCGGGCTACGGCGTGGGTCTGTTGAAGCGTGCCCGCGCCTTGGGCGTGTACACCCACCTGGTGGCCACGCCGGCCGGCATCCTCAATGTGCACCATGAAATGGGGATGGACCGCAACGCGCTGGAGGCCTTGGCCGATGAGGCGCACAGCCCGGGTGATGTGGGTGCGTGCATCGCCAGCGGGTCTTACCCGGCCGACGCGATGGTGGTGGCGCCCTGTTCAATGAAAACATTGGCGGCGGTGGCGCACGGCTTTGGCGACAACCTGCTCACCCGCGCGGCCGATGTCACGCTCAAGGAGCGTCGGCGCTTGGTGTTGATGGTGCGCGAAACGCCGTTCAACCTGGCACACCTTCGCAACATGACGGCCGTCACCGAAATGGGCGGCGTCATTTACCCCCCTCTGCCAGCCTTCTACCACCGCCCTGATTCGGTACAGGCGATCATCGACGAAGGGGTGGAGCGGGTACTGGCACTGCTGGGTGTGGGCAAGGCCCAGCCCCAGGCCTGGCGCGGGCTCTGAACCCGCAACCATCCCCCGAGCGGCCGCCGCCGTGGTTGCGGCGCGCAGATTGCCCCTCGATGCGCCACCTCACACCTGCCAGCGGCGGCGCGCAGACAGCACCGCCTGCGGATACGCCGCTTGCCCACGGCTGCCGTTGTAGCGGCCCAAGGCCATGAACAGGTCGCCCTGCTCCAAGTTGAGATAGTGGCGCAGGATCACGCATCCAAAGCGCAGGTTCGTTTGAAGATGGAACAGCCGCGCCGGTTCGCCATCGCCGATCGTGCGCGTCCAGAAGGGCATGACCTGCATGTAACCGCGCGCACCCGCCGGGCTGATGGCGTACTTGCGGAAGGCACTTTCTACTTCGATGAGCCCCAGCACCAGCGCAGGCTCCAGCCCGGCGCGTGAGGCTTCGTACCACAGCGTCTGCAGAAACTCGTCGCGGGTGTGCGCTTCGGCCATGCGCGGCTTCAGGCGCGCGCCGTTGGCTGCGCGCCAGCGCAGGTAGGCCATGCGGGCGTCGGTGCTGGGGAAGTCGGGCGGGCCGGGTGGCGCACGCTCGGCCACCGCCGCGGTCAAGGCGGTGCGGACTGAATCGCTGAGGTCTTCTTCGCGCTGCGCACCGGCGCGGGCATCTTGCCAAGGCGCCGACAGGACCGCCGCTGCTGCGGCCATCTGCAACAGCAGTTGCCTGCGGGACATTCTGAAAATGACTCTGACCCCATTCCGATCACCGGCGGCGGAGCACCTCGGCAAGGGCATCACCGGCAGGGGTGGCCTGTGCAGCGGCGTCGCGACGGCCCTGGATTTCAACGGTGCCGGCCTTGAGGCCGCGCTCGGACAAGACCACGCGCAAGGGCACACCGATGAGTTCCCAGTCGGCGAACATGGCGCCGGGGCGCTCGCCACGGTCGTCCAGCAATGCGTCCACTCCTTGGGCGCGCAGTTGTTCGTACAGTGCTTCGGCGGCCACCTTCACCTCCGGGCTGCGGTCCATGCCGATGGGGCAGATCACCACTTCGAAGGGCGCGATGGATGCGGGCCAAACGATGCCGCGCTCATCATGCCCCTGCTCAATGGCCGCACCCAGAATGCGGGTGACGCCGATGCCGTAACAGCCCATCTCGAAGAACTGGGGCTTGCCGGTTTCATCCAGAAAGGTGGCGTTCATCGCGCGGCTGTACTTGGGGCCCAGGTAGAACACATGGCCCACCTCGATGCCGCGCTGGATGGCCAGCAACCCCTTGCCATCGGGTGAAGGGTCGCCCTCGACCACATTGCGCAGGTCGGCCACCACGTCGGGCTCGGGCAGGTCGCGGCCCCAGTTCACGCCGGTGTAGTGGAAATCGACCTCGTTGGCGCCGCACACGAAATCGGCCATGTTCGCCACCGTGCGGTCGGCCACCACCTTCACCGGCTTCTTCAAACCGATGGGGCCCAGATAGCCGGGCTTGCAGCCGAAGTGGTCCTCGATCTCGGCCACAGTCGCAAAACGGAAGCCCCCCTTGAGGCCCTCGACCTTGCCGGCCTTGACTTCATTGAGATCGTGGTCGCCGCGCACCAGCAGCAGCCACACGGTGCTCTTGTTCACCAGGCCGTCTTCACCGAGTTCGTCGGTGGCCAGCACCAGGCTTTTCACTGTGCGCTGCAGCGGCAGGCTCAAGAGATGAGCCACATCGGCGCAGGTGCTCTTGCCCGGCGTGGGCGTCTTGGACAAGGCCTGCGAGGCCGACGCGCGCGCGGGCAACAGATTCACGGCCTCGGCCAGTTCGATGTTGGCGGCAAACTCGCTGGTGGGGCAGTAGACGATGGCGTCCTCACCCGTGTCGGCAATCACCTGGAATTCGTGCGAAAGGTCGCCCCCGATGGCGCCGGTATCAGCCGCCACCGCGCGGTACTGCAAACCGAAGCGATCGAAGATGCGCTTGTAGGCCGCAAACATCGTGTCGTAGCTGTGCGCGGCCGCTTTCGCGTCACGGTCGAAGGAATAGGCGTCCTTCATCGTGAACTCGCGCCCGCGCATGATGCCAAAGCGCGGACGGCGCTCGTCGCGGAACTTGGTCTGGATCTGGTACAGGTTCTTGGGCAACTGCTTGTAGCTGCGGAACTCCTGGCGCGCGATGTCGGTGACCACCTCTTCGCTGGTGGGCTGGATCACGAAGGCGCGCTCATGCCGGTCTTGGATGCGCAGCAGTTCAGGCCCCATCTTGTCGAAGCGACCGGTTTCCTGCCAGAGTTCAGCGGGCTGCACCACGGGCATCGTCACCTCAATGGCGCCGGCGCGGTTCATCTCTTCACGGATGATGGCCTCGACCTTGCGAATGACGCGCAGGCCCATGGGCATGTAGTTGTAGATGCCGGCGCCCAAGCGCTTGATCAGGCCCGCGCGCATCATCAGCTTGTGGCTGATCACTTCGGCGTCGGCGGGGGCTTCCTTGAGGGTGCTGATGAGGAACTGGGTGGCTTTCATGGGCAGGTGCGGGCCCCAGGGTTAGCGAGCATGGGCGGCGCGCACTAAGCCGGTGCAATAATCAAACCAACTTAAAAATTGGGGTTTGATTATGCTCGACCGTGAGGGTTTCAGACCCAACGTCGGCATCATCCTGCTCAACGGCCGCAACCAGGTGTTCTGGGGCAAGCGGCTGAAGACGCATTCGTGGCAGTTTCCTCAAGGCGGCATCAAGCACGGGGAAACGCCCGAGCAGGCGATGTTCCGCGAACTGCATGAAGAAGTGGGTCTGCTCCCCGAGCATGTGCAGATCATCGCGCGCACCCGCGACTGGCTGCGTTATGAGGTGCCCGACCATTTCATCCGGCGCGAATCCCGCGGGCACTACCGCGGCCAGAAGCAGATCTGGTTCCTGCTCAAGCTGTTGGGGCGCGACAGCGACATGAACCTGCGCGCCACCGACCACCCCGAGTTCGATGCCTGGCGTTGGAACGACTACTGGGTGCCGCTGGATGTGGTGATCGAATTCAAGCGCGGCGTGTACGAAATGGCGCTGACCGAATTGGCGCGCTTTCTGCCGCGCTCGCATTCGAGCAACCGCTATCTGCGGGGAGGCATGCGGGGCCATGGCGCATCGCATCCGGTGGTGCCGGCGGCCGACGCGCCCCCACCCGCACGCATCGAGCCGGATGCGGTGGCCGCGACCACGGGCGATGGCGCTGCTACATCAGGACCAGGTTAGTCCGGTGAATGAGCTCGGGCTCATAGGCGTAGCCCAGCACCGATTCAATCTGGGATGAAGCCTTGCGCGCAATGAGGCGCGCTTCGGTGCTGGCGTAGTTGGACAAGCCGCGTGCGATCACCTCGCCACCTGGGCGGCGCACGGCGATCACATCGCCCCGGTGAAATTCGCCTTCCACTTCCACGACACCGATGGGCAGCAGGCTCTTGCCCTCGGCCAAGACCTTGGCCACGGCGCCTTCGTCCACGGACACGGCCCCGCGCAGTTGCAGATGGTCGGCCATCCACTGCTTGCGCGCGGCCAACTTGGGTGTGGTGGCCACCAACGCAGTGCCGATGGGTTCACCCCGCGCCAAACGCAACAGCACATCGGGTTCGCGCCCCCAGGCGATGACGGTGGATGCACCACTGCCGGCCGCCCGCTTGGCGGCCAAGACCTTGGTGATCATGCCGCCCTTGCCGATGGAGGAACCGGCACCACCGGCCATCTGTTCCAGTTGGGGGTCACCTGCAGGCGCCACATCGATGAAGCGGGCCTGCGGGTCCTTGCGCGGGTCGGCGCTGTACAGGCCTTTTTGGTCGGTGAGGATGACCAAGGCGTCGGCCTCCACCAAGTTCGCCACCAGGGCTCCCAGGGTGTCGTTGTCGCCGAACTTGATTTCGTCGTTGACCACCGTGTCGTTTTCGTTGATCACGGGAATGACCTGCAAGCCCAGCAGGGTGAGCAAGGTGGAGCGGGCATTGAGGTAGCGCTCACGGTCGGCCAAGTCGGCGTGGGTGAGCAACACCTGCGCACTGTGCAAACCCTGTTCGCGCAGCAGCGATTCGTACATCTGCACCAGCCCCATCTGGCCCACGGCGGCGGCGGCCTGCAGTTCATGCAGTTCATGCGGGCGCTGGGCCCAACCGAGCCGCTTCATGCCCTCTGCAATGGCACCGCTGGACACCATGATCACCTCGCGGCCCTCGCGCGCCAGGCAAGCCATCTGGCGGCACCAGTTGCCGATGGCCTGGGCGTCGACGCCACGGCCTTCATCGGTGACCAGGCTGGAGCCCACCTTGATGACGATGCGGCGGGCCTCGCGCAGCACGGCCGCGTTCAGGGTCGGGGTGTCAGTCACGACGGAAGCGGGGGTCTTCGGGTTCGGGTTGTGGCAACACTTCGGCCGAGGCTTCAAAACGCGCATCGGGCTCGGGGATGACCGGCGCACGGTGGGCCGCCACATGGTCGAAGATGGCGTGGATCAATGGGTCCAGCCCCTGGCGCGCCAGGGCCGAGATTTCGAACACCGGGCCCTTCCACTTGAAGCGTTTGACGAAGTCCTTCACACGGGCGGCGCGGTCATCGTCGGGCACCATGTCCATCTTGTTGAGAACCAACCAGCGCGGCTTCTTGTGAAGCGCCTCGTCGTACTTGCGCAGTTCCTCAACGATGGCCTTGGCCTGCTGCACCGGATCGGTGTCATCAAAAGGCGCCAAGTCCACCAGATGCAGCAACAGTTCGGTGCGCTGCAGGTGGCGCAGGAATTGGTGACCCAGGCCCGCGCCTTCGGCCGCGCCTTCAATCAGACCGGGGATGTCGGCCACCACAAAGCTTTTTTCGGGGCCCACGCGCACCACACCCAGGTTGGGGTGCAAGGTGGTGAAAGGGTAGTCGGCAATCTTGGGGCGCGCGTTGGAGATGGACGCGATCAAGGTGCTCTTGCCGGCATTGGGCATGCCCAGCAGGCCCACATCGGCCAGCACGCGCAACTCCAACTGCAGTTTCTTGGATTCGCCCGGCCAGCCAGGGGTTTTCTGCCGCGGGGCGCGGTTGGTGCTGGTCTTGTAGTGAAGGTTGCCAAAGCCACCATCGCCACCCTTGCACACCAGCACCGGCTCACCCGGCACCAGCAGCTCGGCCACCACCTCGTGGGTTTCCGCGTCGCGCAGGATGGTGCCCACGGGCATGCGCAGCACAATGTCATCCGCCGCCGCGCCGAACTGGTCGGAACCGCGGCCGGGCTCACCGTTCTTGGCCTCATGGCGGCGCGCGTAGCGGTAATCGATCAGGGTGTTGAGGTTGCGGTCGCCCACCGCCCACACACTGCCCCCGCGACCACCATTGCCGCCATCGGGCCCACCGAAGGGAATGAACTTTTCGCGCCGAAAGCTCACGCAACCGGCGCCGCCGTTGCCGGCTGCGACATCAATGGTGGCTTCGTCGACGAATTTCATGGGGGTCTCAAAACGGCAAACCCCGGCGAACCGGGGCTTGCGTGAGGTGCATCAGCGCCGGCTTCAGGCGGGCGTGACGGCCACCGTGTGGCGGTTGAGATCGCCCTTGACGGCGAAGCTCACCGTGCCGTCCACGAGGGCGTACAGGGTGTGGTCCTTGCCCATGCCCACATTCGGGCCGGCATGGAAACGGGTGCCGCGCTGGCGCACGATGATTGAGCCGGCCGGAATGGTCTGGCCGCCGAACACCTTGACGCCGAGCATCTTGGGTTTGGAATCGCGGCCGTTGCGCGTTGAGCCGCCGCCTTTTTTCTGTGCCATGGATCTTTACTCCTGGAAGGTTGGGAAGGGGCAGTGCCTCAGGCGTTCACGGAGCTGATTTCCAGCTCGGTGAAAGTCTGGCGATGGCCTTGCGACTTCTTGTAGTGCTTGCGACGGCGCATCTTGAAGATGCGCACCTTGTCGTGCTTGCCGTGGGCCACCACAGTGGCTTTCACGGTTGCACCTGCCAGCACAGGCGTGCCAACCTTCAGTTCGGCGCCGCTTCCGACGGCCAGAACCTGGTCAATCACGATTTCCTGGCCAACGTCCGCAGCAATCTGTTCTACTTTGATCTTCTCGCCGGCAGCAACCTTGTATTGCTTGCCACCGGTTTTTATGACCGCGTACATGGGAAATCCTTTCGTTGATCGTCTCCCCCCAAGGCCCGCTGCCTTTTGTAAATTCAGCAGCAGCCCATGAAGAGCCTGCTCCCACGCCGCGGGCAAGCCACACGGCAGGGAACCCAAGATTATAGCCAGAACCGGCGAGCAGGTGTACAAGACAGCAGCCCTAGGCCGGCAGCGGGCGCGCCGCTTCCTATAATCAGGCGCTTACACCTTCGACTGTCTTGTGAACACGACCCCCACGGCTGAAATGGATTGCACCGCTTGGTTGGACGACCAGAT
>CAMCTE010000028.1 GCA_945878385.1 Azohydromonas lata NBRC 102462
CCGGCCTTGGCCACCCCAATGCCCCAGCTGCGGTAGGCAATCAGGGAGGGGCCCAGGGCGGTGAAGACGATGGCCGCGACCACCCCTGGCGACCATTGCACCGAGGCCGGCGCCACCAGCGCCTCGGCCCCGGCCGACAGCCCAGCCCAAGTGATGCCGAACAAGGTCTGCACCAGGAGGAAGCCGGCCCAGTCCTGGCTGGGCTTTGGGATGCCACTGTGCAGCGCGGCCGGCGGTTTCGACAGCATCCAGCTGTAGAAGCACCAGGAAATGATGGCCCCGATCATCATCACATCGCCCGGCACGAAGGCGATGTCGGCCAGGCGAGTGAAGTCTCCCTGAGACAGCACCAGCAACACACCCGCCAGTGAACAGCCTGCGCTCACCAGTTCGCGCGGCCCGGGCCGTTGCCCGTAGAACAGGGCGCCGATCGAGAGCATCCACAGCGGTGAACTGGCTGCAATCAGCGTCACATTCAGCGGCGTGGAGGTGGTGAGCGCCAGGTACTGCAGCGCGTTGTAAGCCCCCACGCCCAGCAGGCCCAGCAGGGCCAGCGGCCCGCGCCGCTCCCCCAAGGCGGCGCGTTGCTCGGCCGTTTTCAGCGCGTGCCAGCCCAGAGGCAGCAAAATGGCCAGCGCCAGGCTCCAACGCATCAGGTTGAGCATCAGCGGAGGCACCAACCCCACCATCAGGCGGCCCACCACGGCATTGCCCGCCCACATCAGCGGCGGCAGCAGCATCAGCAGTGCCAGTCGTAGGGTGAGTTTGTCGGCCATGGCGCGCGGATTATGGGCCGTAGGCGCTTCATGCGTGCGGCACGCCTGGCGTGTGTGGCGGTGCAAGGCAGCCCTCAGCCAAGGGCAACGCAGGGTTGAGCCCAAAGTGGCAAACTGACCGCAGAACAGGAGACCGCCCATGACCACCACCATCCGCGCCATACAACTCGCCGAATTCGGCGGCCCCGAGAAAATGCAGGTCGTCAGCCGCGAGGTGGGCGACCCTGGTCCCGGCGAAATCCGCATCCGCCACAAGGCCGTGGGCTTGAACTACATCGATGTGTACATGCGCTCAGGCCTGTATCCCAACGCGCTGCCCATGACCCTGGGCATGGAGGGCGCGGGCCTCGTCGAAGCAGTGGGCGAGGGCGTGACGCACCTGCAGGTGGGCGACCGTGCGGCCTATGCCAGCCAGCCCCCGGGCAGCTATTGCGATGCCCGCGTGATGCCCGCCAAGTGCGTGGTCAAGCTCCCCGAGGCGATCAGCTTCGAAGAGGGTGCGGCCATGATGCTCAAGGGCTTGACCGTGCAGTACCTGTTGAAAAAGACGCAGCCCCAGGGGGGACTCAAGGCCGGTGACTTCGTCCTCTTTCACGCGGCCGCCGGCGGCGTGGGTCTGATCGCCTGCCAGTGGGCCCGTGCCATGGGCCTGCAACTCATCGGCACCGCCGGTGGTGCCGACAAGTGCCAGCTGGCGCTCGAACATGGTGCAAGCCATGTCATTGATTACCGCAGTGAGAATTTCGTGGAGCGTGTGAAGGCCATCACCGGCGGCAAGGGCGTGCGTGCGGTGTACGACTCCATCGGCAAGGACACCTTCGACGGCTCACTCGATTGCCTGAGCCCTTTCGGCCTGTTGGCCACCTATGGCAATGCCTCCGGGCCGGTGCCGCCCTTCAACTTGGGCGCGCTCGGCCCCAAGGGTTCGCTGTATGTCACGCGGCCCACGCTGTTCACGCACCTGGCCACGCGCGAGAGCACGCAGGCCATGGCCGATGACCTTTTTGCAATGGTGACCAGTGGTCAGGTGAAGATCCGCATCGACCAGCGCTACCCGCTGGACCAGGTAGGCCAGGCCCACGCCGACCTGGAAGCGCGCAAAACCACGGGTTCGACCGTGCTGCTGCCCTGATGATGAATGCGGGTCGGGGGTCCGGCGTCGCAGCCTCCGTCAGCGCCCTTTGCGCACCCGCAGAATCTCATCCAGGATCAGGCAGGCTGCGCCCAGCGTGATGGCACTGTCGGCCAAGTTGAAGGCCGGAAAGTGCCACCCGCCGGCGTGGAAGTCCAGCATGTCCACCACATAGCCATGTGCCGCGCGGTCGATCACATTGCCCAGGGCACCGCCCAGGATCATCGTGATGGCAAAGCAGAACAGGCGCTGCGTGGCATGCCGGTGCAGCATCCACACGATGAACACCGACGCCACCAGGCCGATGCCGATGAAGAACCAGCGCTGCCAGCCCGAGGCGCCCGCCAGGAATGAAAACGCCGCGCCAGTGTTGTGCACCCGCACGATGTTGAAGAAGGAGGTGATGGGCTGCACATCGCCCCAGGCGTAGGAGCCCAGGATCAGCACCTTGGTGAACTGATCCAGCACGATCACCAGCAAGGCCAGCGCCAGCCAGCCCGGCAGACCGCCGATCCTCTTTTTGGCAGCGCTCATCGGTTCAGGCCACCACGCGGGTCTCGCCCGCACCATGCAGGTTGCTCACACAACGCCCACAAATGGCGGGGTGGTCGGCATGGGCACCCACATCAGCACGCCAGTGCCAGCAGCGCTCACACTTCCGGTGGGTACTGGGCACCACCTGCACCGCCAGTTCGGCGCCGGCCACTGCGTGCGCGGCCGAGGTGATCATCACGAACTTGAGGTCCTCACCCAGGCTGTGCAGCAGGGCCAGATCTTCTGCTGGCGCCTGCACCACCACCTCGGCCTGCAGCGAAGAGCCCACCTGGCCCTGTGCGCGCACATCCTCGATGGCCTTGTTCACTGCGGCGCGAATTTCGATGAGGCGCGACCACTTGGTCAACAGGGCCTCGTCGGGCTGCGGCAGAGCCCAGTAGGTCTGCGAAAAGATCGATTCGTTCTTCTGCTGGCCACCATGGAACGCCCAGGCCTCCTCGGCGGTGAAGCTCAGGAACGGCGCCATCCAACGCAACATGGCATGCGTGATGTGCCACAGCGCCGTCTGTGCGCTGCGCCGCGCAAGGCTCTTGGGTGCGGTGGTGTAGAGCCGGTCCTTCAGCACATCCAGGTAGAAAGCGCCCAGGTCTTCCGAGCAATACACCAGCAGCTTGGCCACCACCGGGTGGAATTCGTACACCTGGAAGTGCGAAAGGATTTCCGCCTGCAACTGCGAAGCCCGCGCCATGGCGTAGCGGTCCACTTCCAGCATCTGCTCCACCGGCACGGCGTCCGTGGCTGCATGGAAGTCGCTGGTGTTGGCCAACAAAAAGCGCAGCGTGTTGCGGATGCGGCGGTAGGCGTCCACCACGCGCGCCAGGATCTTGTCGTCGATGCCCAGGTCGCCGCTGTAGTCGGTGGCCGCGCACCACAGGCGCAGGATCTCGGCGCCGTACTTCTGGTACACCTGCTGAGGCTCCACGCCATTGCCCAGGCTCTTGCTCATCTTGCGTCCTTGGCCGTCCACTACGAAGCCGTGGGTGAGCAGGCCGCGATAGGGTGCGCGGTCGAACAGCGCACAGCCCAAGAGCAAGGAAGAGTGGAACCAGCCGCGGTGCTGGTCATGGCCCTCCAGGTACAGGTCGGCCTCGGGGCCTTCGCCGTGGAAGCCGCCGGGGTGTTGGGCGCGCAGCACATGCCAGAAGCTCGAGCCCGAATCGAACCACACCTCCAGGATGTCGCTGCTCTTGCTGTAGTGGGCCGCGTCCGCAGCCCCCAGCATGTCTTCGGCGCTGACGCGGCTCCAGGCCTCGATGCCGCCCTTGTCCACAATCTCAGCGGCTTGGTCCAAGATTTCCATCGTGCGCGGGTGCAGCTCGCCGCTGTCCTTGTGCAGGAAGAAGGGCAGGGGCACTCCCCAGCTGCGTTGGCGGCTGATGCACCAGTCGGGCCGGTTGGCGATCATGTCGCGCAGGCGCACGCGGCCGTTCTCCGGGTAGAAGCTCGTCTGGTCGATGGCATCCAACGCCAGTTGGCGCAGCGTCTTGCCCGCCTTGTCCTGTGTGAACACGCCTTCGCCCTCGTCCATGCGGATGAACCACTGGGCCGCAGCGCGGTAGATCACCGGCGTTTTGTGGCGCCAGCAATGCGGGTAGCTGTGCTGGATGTCGGTGGTGTTCAGGATGCGACCGGCCGTGCGCAGCGTGTCGATGATGCCGGGGATGGCCTTCCAGATGTGCTGTCCGCCGAACAGCGGGAAGTCTGGCGCATAGACGCCGCCGCCCTGCACCGGGTTGAGGATGTCGGTGAGGCTCATGCCGTGAGCCCGGCAGGAATTGAAGTCGTCCAGGCCGTAGGCAGGCGATGAGTGCACGATGCCCGTGCCATCATCGGCTGTGGCGTAGTCGGCCAGGTACACCGGGCTGTAGCGGTCATAGCCCGCATCGGTCTCGGCCAGGGGATGCTTGAAGCGGATTCCGCCCAGTTTCTCGCCCAGCGTGGTGGCCAGCACCGTGCCTTGCAGGCCCCAGCGCTCCATGCACTTCTCCACCAGCGAAGTGGCCATCATCAGCAGGCCTCGTTCGGTCTGCACCAGCGCGTATTCCAACGCGGGGTTCAGGTTCAGCGCCTGGTTGGCGGGGATGGTCCAGGCGGTGGTGGTCCAGATGACCGCAAAGGCGGGCTGTGCAAGTGCAGCCAGACCAAAGGCTGCGGCCAGGAGGTCAGGCTCCGCACAGGGGAAGGCCACATCCAGCGTGGTGCTCTTCTTGTCGGCGTACTCGATCTCGAACTCCGCCAGTGAAGAGCCGCAGTCGAAGCACCAATACACGGGCTTCAAGCCGCGGTACACGAAACCACGCTCCATCACGCGCTTGAACGCGCGGATTTGCGAAGCCTCGTTGGCCGGGTCCATGGTGGCGTAGCGGTGGTCCCAATCGCCCAACACGCCCAGGCGCTTGAAGTCCACCATCTGCTGCGCAATCTGCTCGGTGGCGTAGGCGCGGCTCTTGGCCTGCATGTCGTCGCGGCTGAGGCTGCGGCCATGCTTCTTTTCAATCGCGTTTTCGATGGGCAGGCCGTGGCAATCCCATCCCGGCACATAGTGCCCATCAAAGCCAGCCAACTGACGCGCCTTGACGATCATGTCCTTGAGGATCTTGTTGGCCGCGTGCCCCATGTGGATCTGCCCGTTGGCATACGGCGGGCCGTCGTGCAGCACGAACAGGGGCTTGCCGCAGCGCGCGTCGCGCAGGCGTCGGTAGCGGCCTTCCTGTTCCCACTGGCCGATCCAGCCGGGTTCGCGCTTGGGCAGATCGCCCCGCATCGGAAACGGCGTGTCGGGCAGGTTCAGCGTCTGGCGGTATTCGCCACCGTCGGTGGGTGCAGTGGCGGCGTTGCGGTTCTGGTCGTTCATATCGTGTGGGGCGGATGCCTGGGCGTACGGTGCAGGCCGGTTCGGCCTGTGTACCCCGGGCCCAGTCGGTTCTAGGGGCCCTGGGGCCTGTCGGTTGAGCGGTTGGTTCGGCTGCCCTTGGATCTGGGTGGCCGGGGCAGGGTCAGTGGAGGGTGCTCAAGGCCGCGCAGCAGGCCTGCGGCAGCATCGGGCCGGACCGGCGGGACCCGTTTGGGCACCCACCATGGCGCGGCTCAGGGGCGAATTCGGTCGCGCGTGGTTTGCCGACGGGTGCTCGCGCCGTGCGACTGCTGCCGGCGGCCGTTGAGCCCGGTGCCCACCTCGTTCACAAGCCCGTTAGGATGCATGCCGTGAGTGTAACTTCTGAGCCGCAGAGCCTGCCCGGGGGCGTTGCACGGTCTGCGCTTGTCTTTGCATCTGTTGCGGCGTGTGTTTTCGGGGCAGCGGCCGTGGCCCAAGCCGAAACCTCCGAGCAGGCCCTGCCCAAGGCCGAGCCACCTTCGATGGCCATGCCTTCTGGGCTTCGTCTGGGCGCGGTTGGCTTTTCCACCAACTGGCGCCCGCGGCACCCTGGTGCCTCCGACTTTGCATGGTCCGCCAGGCCCCATGTGGTGCTCCGTTGGGGGCGCTTGACCCTGAGCAACGGCGGCACCCTGGCCAGCCGGGCCGGTGAACCTGCCGAAGCAGGCCTGACGGCGGAGCTGTTTTCCCTGGACCGGCTCAGCCTGCGTGCGGCCGTGGCCTTGGACCAGGGCCGCCGCAGTGATGAAGTCGCACGGCTGCGGGGGCTTCACGACATCCCTGCCCATCCACGCGGCCGCCTGCAGGCGGCCTGGCGGCTGCACTCGCAGTGGGAGTTGATCGGCGTGTGGCGCGGAGACCTGTCGGACCGGGGCACCGGCAGCAGTGCCGAGGCAGTGGTGCTGCACGAGTGGCGTCCCGAATTTCTGGATCGCCGGCGTTGGCGCATCTCTGCGGGCGTTGCCGCTCAGTGGAGAGATGCCCGGCAGGCCAACCTCATCCATGGCGTGAGTGAGGAAGACGCCACACGGTCGCAGTACCCGGCCTACATCCTGAATGCAGGCTGGACCGACGCGCGGTTGTTCGCCAACTGGCGGCGCGACTTCGACGGCCCGTGGGTGGCATATGGCCATTTGTCTTGGGAAGCCCTCCTGCGACAGGCTGCCCACAGCCCCATCGTTCAGCAGCCGCGCGCGCTGACGCTCAGCGTGGGCTTGGGTCGCCGCTTCTAGCTGTACAGCCCGTCGCATTTGATCTGCCGCGCTGAATCCACCAATCTCGGGCATCGGCCACATCCTTGGCAATGCCCGTTTCCAGCGCCTGCAGCGATTCATATCGCAACTCGTCGTGCAGTTTGTGCAGCAAGTCCACGCCCACCACTCGGCCGTATCCGCCATCGGTTTGCAGCGGCCATTCCAGGCAATGCACCTCCAGCAGTACGCGCCCTGCGTCTTCCACCGTGGGGCGCACGCCCAGGCTGGCCACGCCGGGAAGGGGGTGTGCGGCCAAGCCATGGACCTGCACCACGAAGATGCCCATGGTGGCGGGCTTGTGGTGGGCCACACGCAGGTTCAGGGTGCGAAACCCGTCGTCGCGTCCCTGGGCCGAGGCGCCCAATTGGCGGCCAAGCTTGCGCCCGTGCACCACATGCCCGCTGATGCGAAAGGGCCGCCCCAACAGCGCCGCCGCAGCGGCCATGTCGCCGCTGGCCAGAGCCTGTCGCACGGCGGAACTCGATACACGCAGGCCGTGCACCTCGTAGCTCATCATGCGCGCCACATCCAGGCCCTGTGCGCCGCCGTGGCTGTCGAGAAGCGCGTAGTCTCCGGCGCGTTGTGCGCCGAAGCGGAAGTCGTCCCCCACCAACAAGTAGCGTGTCTGCAGGTCTCGCAAGAGCACCTGGTCAATGAAGTCCTGCGGGCTCAAACCGGCCATTCGTTCGTCGAATCGCGCCACCACCACCTCGTCCACGCCGCAGCGCTGGAGCTCCATCAGCTTGTCACGCAGCGAACCGATGCGTGATGGTGCCCGATCAGGCTGCCCCGCCCGGCGAGCGAAAAAGTCGCGTGGGTTGGGCTCGAAGGTCATCACGCAAGCCGGCAGGTTGCGGTGTCGCGCCTCGTTGCACAGTAGGGCCAGCATGGCCTGGTGACCCCGGTGCACGCCATCGAAGTTGCCGATGGTCAAGGCGCACGGAGGGTTTGCGGGCGGTCGGCGGGCGCGGTAAACCTTCATGGTCCGATTATCCGAGCAAGCACCGCAGCCCACCGGGGGCATGGGCTCGGGGCTAGACTGCGTGCTTTCCCTGCACACCCCGTGCTCTGAGCGCATGTCCCACTCCCCATTGATCGTCGGCATCGGCGGCACCACCCGTGCAGGCTCGGCCACCGAGCGTTGCCTTCGTCTGGCCTTGGACCACGCGCAGGCCTTGGGCTGTCGCACGCTCTTGGTGTCAGGCCCCGACCTGCCCACCGAAATCTATGACGCCAGCCACGGCCAGCGAAGTGCCAAGGCGGCAGCACTCGTGCAGGCACTGCGCCAGGCCGATGGGCTCATCCTGGGCACGCCCTCGTACCACGGCTCACTCTCGGGCTTGATGAAAAACGCGTTGGATTACGCCGAAGACTTGCGCCAAGACCCCCGGACCTACTTCCAGGACCGAGCGGTGGGCTGCATCGTCTGCGCCGAGGGGGCGCAGGCCTTGGGCTCTACTCTGGTGGCCCTGCGTTCGGTGGTGCATGCGCTGCGTGGATGGCCCACGCCCTTCGGTGCGGCTGTGCACACCGCCGTGCGTCCTTTTGATGCCGATGGGCGGGTGACCGACGAAACGGTGCGCAAGGCCTGCGAAACCGTGGCCGACGAGGTGGTCACCTTCACAAGGCGTTGGGCTGCGGCAGGCTGATCCGCTCAAGCCGGGCCGTGTTCAGGGCCCAGTTTCACGGCCGTCCGCAACTCACCTTCCTCTTCGGGCGTGAGCCACTTCCACTGCCCGGCCGGCAGCATGGCATCCAATTCCAGCGTGCCCATTCGCGTGCGGTGCAGGGCATCCACCCGATTGCCTACCGCCGCCACCATGCGTTTGACCTGGTGATACCGGCCTTCACCGATCGTCATCAGCACGGTGTTCGGTTCGCCTTCAACGGCCGGCTCCACCGCCAGCGCCTGCGCGGGCTCAGGGTCGTCGTCCAAGACCACGCCGGCCAACAGCCGTGCCGCTGCCTCGTCCGCCCAGGGGTGTCGGCAGGTGATTCGGTAGACCTTGTCCACATGCCACTTCGGTGAGGTCAGCCGGTGATTGAGCTCACCATCGTCGGTCAACAGCAGCAGCCCGGTGGTGTCTTCGTCCAATCGTCCAACCGGCTGCAGCCCGCGCAGGCGCAAGGGGCTGGGCAACAGGCTCATCACGCTGGGGTGGTGTCGCGGTTTGAGCGAGCATTCATAACCGCTGGGTTTGTGCAGCATCACCACCGCTCGCTCGCGGTAGGGCCAGTGGCGGCCGTCCACTGTGAACGAAGCGTCGCCAACGCGCGCTTCGAATTGCTCGGTCACATCCTCATGGGGGTCGTCCAAGACCTTGCCGCCGATTTGCACACGACCGCCGAAGACGAGCGCGCGGCAGTCACGGCGACTGCCGAAGCCTTGGCTGTGCAGCACATCTTCCAGGGTGCGCGCGCCGCGCTTGGCGCGCTTCAGGCGAACACCCCGGCGGTGTCCTGCATGCGTTGGCACACCTGCTCCAGATGGTGCGGCGTGTCGCCCCAGGCCATCTCGATCATCGTCAGACGCTTGAAGTCGTGGCTGGCGCTGTATTCATCCGTGACGCCAATGCCCCCGTGCAGTTGAATGCACTGCTGGCCCACGAAGCGCACACTTTGGTTGAGTTGAAGCTTGGCCTGGCTCAGCGCACGGCGGCGCTGCTCAACCGGCTCGTTCAATTTGAGGGAAGCGTAGTAGCTCATCGAGCGGGCCAGTTCCAACTGCATCTTCACATCGGCCACCCGATGGCGCAGGGCTTGGAAGGTGGACAGCGCCACGCCGAATTGCTTGCGTGTGTTCAGATAGTCCACGGTGGTGGCCACCAGCCGGTCCATCACGCCCACGGCTTCTGCGGCCAGGGCAGCAATGCCGATGTCCTGGGCCAGTTCCAACGCCGCCAAGCCGTCTCGTGTCACCAGGCGTGCGGGGCACTGTGCAAGCGCCAACTCGGCCGCACGCGCACCGTCTTGAGTGGGATAGCCGCGCACCGAAGAACCGGAGGCGCCGCGCTCCACCAGGAACAGGGCCACCGTCCCGTCGAGCATGGCCGGTACGATGAAGGCGTCGGCCTCATCACCGGCCGGCACCACGCTCTTGTGCCCGCTGAGCATCCACTGCCCTCCTTCGGTACGCGCGGTGGTGTCGCAGCGCTCCAGGGCGTAGCGTGCCGCCCGCTCCTGGTGCGCCAGCACCACCAGGGCCGAACCCTCAGCCATCTTCGGCAGCCAGTCTGAGGCCAAAGCTGCATCGCCGCGAGCCAACAGTGCGGGCGCCACCAGCGCGCCCTGTGCATACGGTGCCGACACCAGGCCGCGGCCCAATTCCTCCAGCACCACCATGGCTTCCACCGGGCCGAAGCCCATGCCGCCGTGTGCCTCGGGCACCGCCAGTGCGGTCAAACCCAACTCCGCCAACTCGCCGTACACCGCCCTTGAAGCACCCCCGGCCTTGGCCAGCCCATGCCGGCGCTCAAAGCTGTGGTCCTTGCTCACCCAACGGGCCACCGCCTCGCGCAGCGACACCTGATCGTCTGAAAAATCGAAGTCCATGATGCGTATTCCTGTGAAGGTTCAGCCCAGCACCGTTTGCGCCACGATATTGCGCTGCACTTCGTTGCTGCCGCCGTAGATGGTGGTCTTGCGCATGTTGAAGTAGGTGCCGGCCAGGGGCGCGCAGTGGGCCGCGCCCACGAAGTCGCCCTGCCAGCCGGCTTCCATCGCCTCGCTGACGAAGGGGCTGGCAAAAGGCCCGGCCGCCTGCATCATCAATTCGCTGTAGCGCTGTTGGATCTCGCTGCCGCGAATCTTGAGCAGGCCCGCCACATCCAGGGATTGCTTGCCGCTCTTCTCGGCTGAGAGCACCCGCAGCACCATCATCTCCAGTGCCACGATGTCCACCTCCAGCAAGGCAATCTGGTCACGGAAGCGCAGGTCATCCCAGACGCCTTCGGCCTTGGCAATGCGCTTGAGCCGTTCGAGTTCCCGCTTGGCCCGGTTCACATCGGCGATGTTGGTCCGCTCATGCGCCAGCAGGTACTTGGCGTAGGTCCAGCCCTTGTTCTCTTCGCCCACCAGGTTTTCTGCGGGCACCTTCACATTGTCGAACCACACCTCGTTCACCTCGGGCTCGCCGTCGAGCAGCACGATGGGCCGCACGGTCACGCCCGGGCTTTTCATGTCGATCAGCAGGAAGGAAATGCCGGTCTGCGGCTTGCCCTCGGTGCTGGTGCGCACTAGGCAGAAGATCCACTCGCCGTGCTGGGCCAAGGTGGTCCAGGTCTTTTGGCCATTGACGATGTAGTGGTCGCCCACCCGTTCGGCGCGGGTCTTGAGCGAGGCCAGGTCAGAGCCCGACCCCGGCTCGCTGTAGCCCTGGCTCCACCACACTTCGCCGCTGGCGATGCCGGGCAGAAAGCGCTGCTGTTGCTGTGCAGAGCCAAAGGCCATGATCACAGGGGCCACCATCACCGGGCCAAAGGGAATCACGCGCGGCGCGCCGGCCAGTGCCAGTTCCTCTTCGAACAGGTGGCGCTCCACCGCATTCCAGCCCGGGCCTCCAAACTGCTTGGGCCAGTTCCAACCCAGCCACCCCTTGGCGCCCAGGATCCGGGCCCAGCGTTGGTGGTCTTCACGGCTCAGGCGCAGGGCGTTGTGCACCTTGTGGCTGATGTCTTGGGGCAGGCTTTGCGCCACCCAGTCGCGGATGCCGGCGCGAAACGCCAGTTCTTCGGGTGTGAAGTTCAGGTCCATCGGAATGCTCGTGTTGGGGGTGCGTTCATGTCGCGTTGCGGCCAACCCCGGGTTTTAGCACGATGCGGGGCCGCGGCGGGCCATCGTCCCCGGATCGGTCGCCAGATGCCCCCCAATCCGGACCTATGAACGGCGTTGCATACGCCGATAAGGGTCGGCCACACGCCACAATCCCGCCGCAACAAGCCCCGCACCACCCACCAGCCGCCGCCCGCCAACCACCCCATGGGATCGTTCACCGAAAGCCTGCGTTTGGCCATGGCGATGGCCACCAGCTGGGACCCTGCCTTGTGGCAGGTGGTGGGGTTGTCGCTGCAGGTCAGCGGCACGGCCACTCTGATAGGCGCCGTCGTGGGCCTGTTCGGAGGTGCTTGGTTGGCGGTGGCACGCTTTCCGGGCCACAGCCTCGTGGTCGTGCTGCTCAATACATTGCTGGCTCTTCCCTCGGTGGTGGTGGGGCTCGTGGTCTACCTGATGCTCTCGCGTACCGGCCCCCTGGGTTCCTGGGGCATTCTGTTCACGCCCACGGCCATGGTGGTGGCGCAGTCGGTGCTCGTGGTGCCGGTGGTCACCGCCCTCACGCGTCAGCTGGTGTCGGACGCGTCGCAGGGCAACGGGGAGCAATTGCGCTCGCTGGGCGCGCGTCCGCTGACGGTGGCCGGATTGCTGTTGCTGCACGAACGGTGGGCCTTGCTCACCGTCCTTCTGACGGCCTTTGGCCGCGCGGTCAGTGAAGTGGGCGCGGTGATGATCGTGGGCGGCAACATCGCCGGGGTCACCCGGGTGATGACGACCACCATCGCGCTGGAAACCAGCAAGGGCGACCTGCCCCTGGCCCTGGGGTTGGGCATCGTGCTGTTGTCGGTGGTGGCCCTGATCAACCTGGGCATTGCCGGCATGCAATGGCTGCAGCGTGAGCAGGAAGGCTCGGGGCGGCGGGCCAAAGGCGCGTCGCCTGCCGGAGGGAGGGCCTGATGATTCGGCCCACACCCACACCCATGCCCACCCCGACCGCTTCGGCTCAGCCACTGGTCAGCCTGCGCGGGGCCGGGGTGAGTTTCGGCGAACGAACCGTGCTGCAGCCTCTGGACATTGATGTTCGCGCCGGGGAGCGGCTTGCGCTGCTGGGCTCCAACGGCTCGGGCAAGACCACGCTGCTGCGTCTGCTGCACGGCCAACTCTCCCACCACGGCAGTCGCCTGGTGGGCTGCGATGCGCAGGGGTGCGAGCCGCGTCAGGCCATGGTGTTCCAAAGGCCCTTCCTCCTGCGCCTGTCGGTGTGGTCCAACCTGCACATCGCCCTGTGGTTGGCCGGCGTGCCGCACGCGCAGCGAGCCCAACGGGCACGAAAGGCGCTGCAACGGGTGAATCTTGAGGAACACATTCACCGCCCGGCACGGGTGCTTTCGGGGGGGCAGCAGCAGCGCCTGGCCCTGGCCCGCGCCTGGGCGGTGCGCCCCCAGTTGCTCTTCCTCGACGAACCCACCGCCAGCCTGGACCCGGCAGCCAAGCGAGATGTGGAAGCCTTGATCGAGGAGTTTGCGCATGAAGGGATGACCGTGGTCATGAGCACGCACAATCTGGGGCAGGCCAAGCGGCTGGCCACCCGCGTGCTGTACCTGGAGTCGGGTCATCTGGTGGTGGACCGGCCGGTGGATGCTTTTTTCAGCCAACCGCTGCCCGAGGCGGCAGCTCAATTTCTCAACGGCGAGCGTGCATAGATTGAGCGTTCAGCCAAGTGCTCGCCAATAAGGGGTCAGACCGGATGGGAAGTATGAACAGCGCCTGCGCTTTGTTTTTGTCTGGGCGTGTCCGCCCCGCCTACCTGCCCGCAGCGTTGTGCGTCGCGGTTTCGATGGCCGGTGCCGTTTCCGCAGGGGCGCAAACCGAGCGTGCCAGCGGCACCGAAGCCGTGGTCATCAGTGGGTCCCTGATTGAGCGCACCGTGCTGGAGGCCCCATACGCCATCAGCGTCATCGACCAGCAGGACATCCGCACTGCGGGCGCCATGATCAATGCCAGCGACGCCCTGCAGCGCCTGCCGGGCTTGGTGGCCAACAACCGCTCGAACTTCGCACAGGATCTGCAGATCAGCTCGCGCGGTTTCGGTGCGCGCGCCGGCTTCGGGGTGCGCGGCCTGCGCATCGTGGCCGATGGTTTGCCCGCCACCGGCCCAGACGGTCAGGGCCAGGTCTCGCAGTTCGACCTGGCATCCGCCCAACGCATTGAAGTGTTGCGCGGCCCCTTCTCGGCGGTGTACGGCAACAGTTCGGGAGGCGTCATCTCCATCTTCAGCGCGCCCATCACCACCAACTCCCTCCGCTTTGAAAGTGACCTGGGCAGCTTTGGCCTTCGCCAGAACCGCATCGGGGTGCAGGGCTGGGGCGCGGGGGGCTGGGAGGCCAGCGCCACCGCTTCCCAGGCTGAGCTCGACGGATTCCGGCCCCAAAGCGGCGCCGTCAAGCAACAGGCCAATGTGCGCGCGATCTGGCGCGGCCTGCAAGACGATGTCACGCTGCAGTTGGGCTACCTCACCCAGCCGGCCGATGACCCCTTGGGCCTGTCCCGCGCACAGTTTGAACTCGGTCCCCGCCAAACCACCGCGCAGGCGCTGCAGTTCGACACCCGCAAGACGCTGGACCAAACCCAGGCGGGCATCAGTTGGCGGCACCGCTTCGACCAGGGCGCCCTACGGGAAACGCGTGTCAGCGCGTACAGCGGTCAACGCTCGGTGGCCCAGTGGTTGGCCATTGCAGCGGCCACGCAGTCCAATGGGCGGCACGGCGGCGGCGTCATAGACTTCGATCGCCAGTTCGAAGGTCTGGAGGCGCGCGCCCGCTGGGCGTGGGACACGGTGGGCCTGGTGGCCGGCGCATCGTTGGACCGCCAGAAGGACGAACGCCGTGGTTACGAGAACTACACCGGCACCGGTGCTGCTCAGGTGCTCGGTGTCGTGGGCCGCCTGCGCCGAGATGAAGTGAACACGGCGCGCACACGCGACCTGTTCGCGCAGGCCGAATGGAATTTCGCCTCTCGCTGGATGTTGCTCGCCGGTGCCCGAAGCGGGCAGGTCAAGCTGGGCGCAAACGACGCTTTCCTGAGCAACGGCGACGATTCCGGTCAGTTGGAATACCGCTACACCAACCCGGTGGTGGGCCTGCGCTGGCAAACCTCGCCCGGCTTGAATCTGCACCTGAGCGTCGGGCGCGGGTTCGAGTCCCCGACCTTGGGCGAACTGGCGTACCGGGCCGACGGCACGGGGGGCTTCAACACCGCCCTGAAGGCGCAGACCAGCACCCAGGTGGAGGCAGGCTTCAAGTGGAGGTTGTCGGGGGCCGACCTGGACATGGCCTTCTTCGAGGCACGCACCGACAACGAGATCGGCGTGGCCACCAATGCGGGCGGCCGTTCGGCCTTCCAGAATGTCGGGCGTACCTTACGCCGCGGCTTGGAACTGGGCAGCACCTGGCGACTGGACCGGCAATGGCAGGCCCGCCTGGCCGTGACGCTGCTCAACGCCACCTACGAAGACCGATTCCTCACCTGTGACGGTATCCCCTGCACCACACCCACGGCGGTGGTGGCCGCAGGCAACCGCATCGCGGGCACGCCCCGCGCCTGGGCCTATTCAGAGCTGCGCCGCGGCGATGCGCAGTGGGGGGATGTGGCGCTCGAGTGGCGTGCCGTGGGTGCGGGACCGGTAAACGACCGCAATACCGACCGCGCCCCTGGTTACGGCCTGTTGGCGGCCCGTTGGTCCAAGGGCTGGCAGGTGGGCGGCGTCTGGCGGCTCGAATCGCTGTTGCGCGTAGACAACCTCACGAACCACCACCATGCCGCCAGCGTGATCGTCAATGACGCCAACGGGCGCTTCTTCGAGCCGGGCGCGCCCCGCCATCTGCTGCTGAGCATGAGGATCAGCGCCCCCATTTGAGCCGCAAACCCCCTCATGTGAGGGGGGGTGGGTGAGAAATCCGCCGCACCGGGGATACCCCTCTAGGGTTACTCCCAAGTAGAGGGAGTGCCCCGAACCCCGCAACATACGCAGTTGGGTTCATAAGTCTTCAGACTCAAGAGGAAGTCCATGCAAAAGACGCTGCACATCAATCCTGAAAAGTGCACCGGTTGTCTCCAGTGCGAGATGGCCTGCTCGTTCGAGAACTACGCCACCTATGCGCCGGCCAAGTCGCGCATCAAGGTGTTCGATTTCCACCACACCGGCCGCAAGGTGCCTTACACCTGCACCCAATGCGACGAGGCCTGGTGCCTGCACGCCTGCCCGGTGGAAGCCATCACGGTGGACAAGGCCACCGGTGCCAAGGTGGTCAACGAGTCCACCTGCGTGGGCTGCAAGGTGTGCACCATCTCCTGCCCCTTCGGCACCATCAACTATGTGCAGGAAACCGGCAAGGTGCAGAAGTGCGACCTGTGCGGCGGCGACCCGGCTTGCGCCACAGCCTGTCCCACTGGCGCCATCACCTATGTCGACGCCAACTGGACGGGCCTGAACAAGATGCAGGCCTGGGCCGACAAGCTGGGCAACCAGCCGTCCGCCTGAGCGGTACACCGCCCCTGCGCGCGCCTGGCAACAGCCAACCGCATCAAGACGAATCAAGTCGTATCAAGTCTCTAGGAGCAACACATGAGTTGGGCAGGAAAAATTCTTCGGGTCAACCTCAGCACCGGCACCTGCAAGTCCGAGCCGCTGAACATGACCTGGGCCAAGCAGTACCTGGGTTCGCGCGGCTTGGCCACCAAGTACATCGTTGAAGAAGTCGACCCCAAGGTGGACCCTTTGTCCACCGACAACAAGATCATCTGGGCCACCGGCCCGCTGACCGGCACCATGGCCTCCACCGGCGGCCGCTACACGGTGGTCACCAAGGGCCCGCTGACCGGCGCCATCGCCTGCTCCAACTCCGGCGGCTACTGGGGTGCCGAGCTCAAGATGGCCGGCTGGGACATGGTGATCTTCGAAGGCAAGAGCGCCAAGCCGGTGTACCTGTTCATCGAAGACGACCATGTCGAGCTCAAGGACGCCGCCCACCTGTGGGGCACCAGCGTCTGGAACACCGAGGAAGTCATCAAGAAGCAGCACCAGGACCCGCTGATCCGCGTGTCCTCCATCGGCCTGGCCGGTGAGAACCAGGTGCTCTATGCAGCCGTGGTGAACGACCTGCACCGTGCGGCCGGCCGCTCCGGTGTGGGCGCCGTGATGGGCAGCAAGAATCTCAAGGCCATTGCCGTGCGCGGCACCAAGGGCGTGGGCAATGTGGCCGACCCCAAGGGTTTCATGCAGGTCACCTTCGAGAAGAAGAAGATCCTGGCCGACAACGCCGTGACCGGCCAAGGTCTGCCCACCTACGGCACCCAGGTGCTGATGAATGTGATCAACGAGGTGGGTGCACTGCCCACCCGCAACCACCGCGACAGCCAGTTCGAAGGCGCCAAGGACATTTCTGCCGAAGCCATGGCCACGCCGCGCAAGGGCGACGGCAAGGCCCAGCTGGTGACCAACCAGGCCTGCTTTGGCTGCACCATCGCATGCGGCCGCATCTCCAAGATCGACCCCACCCACTTCAGCGTGGTCAACAAGCCGCAGTATTGGGGCGCCACCGGTGGCCTGGAATACGAAGCAGCCTGGGCTCTGGGTGCTGCCAACGGCGTGAATGACCTGGAAGCGCTGCAGTACGCCAACACCATCTGCAACGAGCAGGGCATGGACCCCATCTCCTTCGGCGCCACCATCGGCGCGGTGATGGAGCTCTACGAAATGGGTGTGCTCACCAAGGAACAGATCGGGGTAGAGGCCCCGTTCGGTTCGGCCAAGGCCTTGTGCGAATTCGCCGACATGACGGCCACCGGCCAGGGCTTCGGCAAGGAAATCGCCTTGGGTTCCAAGCGCCTGTGCGAGAAGTACGGTCACCCCGAACTGTCCATGAGCGTCAAGGGCCAGGAATTCCCGGCCTATGACGCCCGCGGCATCCAAGGCATGGGCCTGACCTATGCCACCTCCAACCGCGGCGCCTGCCACCTGCGCAGCTACACCGTGGCTTCCGAAGTGTTGGGCATCCCGGTCAAGACCGACCCGCTGGCCTCCGAAGGCAAGGCCGAACTCGTGATGGCGTTCCAAGATGCCACCGCCGCATTCGACTCCGCCGGCATCTGCATCTTCACCAGCTTCGCCTGGGGCTTGGCCGACGTGGCCCCGCAGGTGGCTGCCGCCTGCGGCCCGGAGTTCACGCTGGAGAACATGGCTCTGATCGGCGAGCGCATCTGGAACATGGAGCGCGACTTCAACAACCGCGCGGGCTTCACGGCCGCTGACGATACGCTGCCCAAGCGTCTGCTCACCGAAGGCTCGAAGACCGGCCCGGCCAAGGGCT
>CAMCTE010000029.1 GCA_945878385.1 Azohydromonas lata NBRC 102462
CTGGGCGTTGGCCTGGTAGATGCGCTGCGCGGTGATCATGTTGACGAGCTCACCCGTGAGGTCGATGTTGCTTTCCTCCAGGGCACCGGACTGCAGGACACCGAAGTTGCCGTCGCCGGGCGCGCCACGCACAGGCTCACCGCTGGTGAAGGTGGCGGCCCAGGCGTTGCCGCCCAGGGCCTGCAGGCCTTGTGGATTGCG
The DNA here is from genome assembly GCA_945878385.1 of Azohydromonas lata NBRC 102462. Classification (GTDB taxonomy): domain Bacteria; phylum Pseudomonadota; class Gammaproteobacteria; order Burkholderiales; family Burkholderiaceae_C; genus RFTU01. The sequence continues at coordinate 202 of CAMCTE010000029.1, forward strand.
GAAGCTGGCGAACTCCAACTGACCGGCCGCTCGGGTCTTGCCGTTGCTGTAGCGGGCCGTGATGATGCCGTTGTCTTCAATGTTCAAACCGGCCAGTTGCCCTGGGGCATAACCGTTCTGCTGCACATTGGTCACCGCAAATGCCGAACCATATTGGAAGACCGATGACAAGCTCAGATTGACGCCGAGGATGGGCTCTGAAGTGCCGCCGCCAGCGAGCTTGACCGCCGGAATGTCGGGCAGCGCAAGCAGGCCGGTGGCCGTGGTCTTGGGGTTGGCAAAGTCCTTGTCGAACACAGTGACCGAGCCGGGTGCACCTTCGGCCAGCGGTGTGGTGGTGGCGCCCATGGGGGCCGCGCCCGACACCGGGAAGGCAATACTGGCCACCGGGCGTGCCTTGGCAGTGGCACCGGTTCCGGTATTGGCCAGGGAAGTGCCATTGGCGGTCAGGTAGACATTCCACTTGTCGGTGGCCGTCTTCTGGAAATAGTAGGTGAGCGCTACAGGCTGACCCTTGATGTCGTACACCGTCACCGAAGTGGCGTTGTTGTAGGTCTTGGGATCGTTGAAGTTGATCTCGTCCAACGCAGCCGGGTTCTCAGTGGGACTGGAGCGCGAATCCAGATTCAATTCGAGGTCGATGCGGTTGGTGGCCGTGGGGTCGATGCCCTGGGTGGGCAGCTTGATGGGCTGGGCCTCACCGGGCTTGATCGTGCCGTTCGGGTCCACCGGATAACCGAGCAGCTTTTGCTGCTGGTTGTTGATCACGAAGCCCTGACGGTCGATCTTGAACTGACCGTTTCGGGTGTACATGGTGGGATTCTTGCCATCGCTGACCTGGAAGAAGCCCGAACCGTTGATGGCCAGGTCCAGCGGGTTTTCGGTGGTGGAGATGTTGCCCTGGGTGAACTGCTGCGCGACCGATGCGAGGTTCACACCGATGCCGATGGTGTTGACGCCCGCTCCGTTGAGTGCGTTGGCGTACACATCGGCAAATTCCGCACGCGACGACTTCGCGCCGTAGGTGCTGGCGTTGGCCACATTGTTGCCGATGATCTCGATGTTCTTGCTGGAGGCATTCAGACCGGACAGGCCTTGTTGGAAGCTCATTGTGGTTCTCCCGATTCAGACGGTGGATGAAGGGCTTGCGACGGATGTGGGGCGCGTCAGGAGACGGCCTTGATGAGATTGAAGGCGGTGGAGCCTCCGCGGGCCAGTTCGAGTACGAGGCCACTGCCGCTGGTGGACACCGCATTGACGGTGTCGGCCATCAGTGTTTTGACGCCAACGCTGGAGGCGCCGGATTGGGCCTTGACGCGGAAGCTCAGCCCGTTGGTGTCGGTGTCCTTGGGCGGCGTCCAGGAAAAGCCGCCGCGGCCCGAGGACTGGGCCCCCAGGTCCAAGGTGTCCACCAACTGGCCCGCGGGACCCAGCACTTCCACGGTGACGCGGTCGGCAGGGCCGGAAAGGTCGAACGCGCCAACAGCCTGACCCTGACTCACCTGCAGGGTGGAGCCTTCCAAGAGCACCGTGCGCCCCACGAGGGCCGCGCCTTGAACCGCCTGCGACTGCAGCATCTGTCCTTGCAGGGTTTGCAGGGTTCCATTGAGCGAATCCAGGCTGGAGCCCAACGACAGGCCACCCAACTTTTCCGACAAGCTTTGGCTCATGGCGTTGATGCTCTGGTTCACCTTGTCAAGGCCGGAGACGGTGTTGATCTGCGCCATCTGCGTGGTGACCTGCGCGTTGTCCAGCGGGTTCAGCGGGTCCTGGTTCTGCATCTGCGTCACCAGCAGCTTGAGGAAGCGCTCAGACATGTCGCCTGTGGACGCGGATGCTGCAGCCGTTGGTGCGCTGAGCTTGGAGAGGAAGTCACTGCCTGCGGCAGGATTGGCAACGGCGGTGGCCATGGAAGTTCCTTTCAGATGCGTATCACTGGCCCATCTGCAGCGTCTTCTGCAGCAGGGTCTTGGCGGTGTTCATGACTTCGACATTGTTTTGATACGAGCGGGAGGCAGCGATCATGTTGACCATCTCGTCCACCGCATTGACATTGCTGAAGGTGACATAGCCTTCACCGTCAGCGGCCGGGTGCTTGGGGTCGAAGACACGGCGGCCGGGTGCTTCGTCTTCCTTGATGTTGCTGACACGAACGCCAGACAATGCAGCGCCGGCTTCCGGTGGGGTTCCGGGCTGGGTAGATGCTCCCAACAGTTCGGTCTGGAACACCACCTGCTTGGACTTGTAGGCCTTGCCGTCCGGCCCGGCCACCGTGTCCACATTGGCAAGGTTGGAGGCCACCACGTTCAAGCGTTGGCTCTGCGCACTGACGGCGCTGCCGGAAATGCCGAAAATCTGGAACATGGACATGATGGCGTTCCTTATTGGTTGTGCGACTTCATGGCGTCGAGCATCGTGCGCACGCTGCCGTTGATGAAGCGAAGGGCCGCTTCATAGCGCAGGGTGTTGTCGGCGAAAGTGGCGCGTTCGCGGTCAAGGTCGACCGAGTTGCGGTCGATGCTGTTCTGGCTGTTGCGGGCGTAGGCCAGCGTGGACTGGCCTGTGCCGAACCCGGGCGCGGCTGCACCCATGTGGCCCGGGCGGCTGGCGGCGGGCCGCAGCGGCACGCTGGCCAAGCCCAAGTGTGTACCCTGGTGGGATGCCGAAATTCCAAGGGGGGCGGTGGCCTGGCGCAGCGCGGCGCCGAAGTCCATGTCGCGCGCGGTGTAGCCGGGCGTGTCGGCATTGGCGATGTTGCTGGCCAACAGCCGCTGTCGTTCTGAACGCAGCGTGAGTGCCTGGGCCTGGAAGTCCAGTGTTTGGGTCAGGCGGTTGGGCAGCGGCATGATGCGATTGCGGTTGGTGGGCGCGACGAGGCAGCAGGGTCCGGAGGTGTTCGAAAAAGGATCGAAAAAATGTTCGGAAATCAGGCCTCAAGTTCGGTGAGTCCTTGGCCGATAAGCCTGATGGGGGCAAACCGCGATCAGGCTTGTTGGCGATTGTGTGAACTTCTCGGCGGCGCAAGGGCGGGAATAGCGGCCGGGAGGACGCCCATTTCTTGGCCTTGCAAGGGCTTGAGCGATGTAGATTCCTTTCCATGAGCACACCTGTGTCCGACTCTGGCTTCCTGGCCTTCATGCGTTCCCGCATGCGGTGCTGGGTGACGCACATTCAACCTGTTGGGCGGTTGGGCTGTGCATGGCTTGCAGTCCTGGGTTGCCTTCCGGCCTACGCGCAAGCCCCGGGTGCAGCCTTGAGCTCCGAGCAGTTGATGTCCATGGTTCGAGATTCAGTGGAACAGGCTGCGAGGTCGGTCATGGCGGCGCAACCGGGCGTGCGAGTACAGACCCAGGTCGGCATCTTGAACCCTCAACTCAAGCTGGCGCCTTGCCAAATGGCGCAGCCGCATCTGAACCCGGGCGCCCGCGTTTGGGGAGAGATACGGATCGGCCTTCGCTGCGTGCAGGGGCCGGTGCGTTGGAATGTGTATGTGCCGGCCACGGTTCGCGTGTTTGGTCCGGCCTGGGTGACGGCCGCTGCGCTGCCGGCCGGCCACCTGTTGACCGAAGCGGACTTGGTGCGTGAAGAGGCCGAGTGGAGCGCTGAGCCTGGGCAAACTGTGGCACAGGCCGATGCTTGGATCGGGCGGTCGCTGGTCACTGGATTGCGAGCAGGGCAGGCCATTCGAACGCAGCACCTTCGGGCACGGCAGTGGTTTCCTGCGGGACAAAGCGTGACCCTTGTGGCGCGCGGACCGGGCTTTGCCGTCACCTCCGAGGGGGTGGCGGTCACGGCCGGCCTGGAAGGACAGGCCACCCAAGTTCGCTTGGAAAGCGGCCGCGTCGTGCAGGGCACCGCAGTGGGCGCCCGTCGGGTGGAGGTCACGCTTTGAACGCCACACACCCGATTCAGAAGCCGGGGCCTCAAGCAGGCGCCCAGTTTGCCGATAGCATCAATGATTGCACTGAAACAGGGGTTGGTTCACCGACCCCCGGGAGCCCGACATGAAGATTGGACCGCAGGACCTTTCCGCCTTGGCGGACGCCAACGCCACCACGGCAGGCCGCACCGCCAATAAGACCGCCACGGATGCGCGTGCCGCCCTCATCCGTGCAGGCGGAGTGGCCAGCGCCTTGGGTGTGGCCTCCGATGGGGCCACGGTGAAGATTTCCAGCTTGGCCACGGGTGCCTTGAACGCTCCAGCCAGCGCCGATGTGGATATGGACAAGGTGCGGCAGGTTCAGGCCGCTTTGGCGCAGGGCTCCTACAAGGTGAACCCTGAAGCGATTGCCGACGAATTGATCGCCAGCGCGCAGGCTCTGCTCAAACCCAAGCCATGATTGGCCCCAACGCCCTGCACCCCGAATGGGCGCGCTTGATGGCGCGCCTTGCTGCTTTTTTGGATGAGGCAGAGCTGGCCATGGCCACAGCCCAACCGCAGCAGTTGGTGCAGGCCGGCAGTGCCTGGGCACAGTTGTGCCGCGAACTGCGCCGCCTACCCGATGCGCAGTGTCCTTCGCCGGCCATTCGAAAAGAAGTGCTGGGCAAAGCTGCCATGCGCATCGCGGCCTTGCAGCAAGCCACCGGTCGAGCGCAGGCCAGCATCACCCGCGAATTGACCATGTTGGCCCAACCCGAAGGATCGGGCGCGGTAGCGGGCGAACCTGGCACTGCATCCGCAACGGGTGTGGCGGCTGCGGCAGGCACCTACGACGCCACGGGTGGTCGCCACACCTGGGCCCGCTCGGCTGGCGCTTACGCCTGAGCGAACAGGCCGCGCGACCCTCGGCGCGCCGCGGCCCTGCAATTCCTCACCAGGCTCGCAGCCGCGAACGCAAGCGGGCAATGCTCTGGCTGTGGAGCTGGCACACACGGCTCTCGGTCACCTTGAGCACCAGCGCGATTTCCTTCAGATTCATGTCCTGTTCGTAATACAGGCTCATCACCAGCTGCTCACGCTCGGGCAGATTCTTGATGGCATCCACCAGCGCCTGGCGCATGCGGTGATCCTGCAGCAGGGCCATGGGGTTGGCTCCCTCGTCGGCCACATGGCGGTCGAGAAAGTCGTCACCATTGTCCTCGGAGGAACCCATGTCTTCGAGGTGAACGATCTGCGTGCCACGCACTCGGCCCAGCATCTCCTGGTAGTCGTCCAGGGGCATCTGCAGCTCGGCGGCGATCTCGGATTCATTGGGCGCGCGATGCAGGCGCTGCTCCAACCGGTGAACAGCCGATTCGATGTCCCGCTGCAGCTTGCGGTCCCCGCGGCTCATCCAGTCCAGGCTGCGCAGCTCATCGAGCATCGAACCCTTGATGCGCTGGGTGGCGAAGGTCTCAAACTGGGCACCAGCCGTGGCGTCGAAACGCGAGATGGCGTCGTTGAGCCCCATCATGCCCACCTGGATGAGATCATCCAGTTCGACGCTGGCGGGCAGCTTGGCCATCATCTGATGGGCCAACTTGCGCACCAAAGGCATGTGTTGGCGCAACAGGTGGCTGCGATCCATACGGCCTTTGGCGTTGTACACCGGCGCCGTGAACGCGGCCGTCGCACTAGCGTTGGTCGGGGCTGCGGTGGTGGGGTTCATGAGGGCCTCTCGCAAGTGGGGCTTGGTATGGGTGGCAACGATGACTGTCCGGTGGGGTGCATCAATGGAAGGCCGGGGTGGAAGCAGGCCTATGGACGGCGCAGACCGGCGCCTGGGCCAACTGGGCACGCGCCAAGTCCTGTAGGCGACACAGTTCAGACGGGTCCGCACCGGCAGGCGACTGCACCACCACCGACACGCCCACAGGCCAAGAAAGGAAACGGCTGGCGCTGTCAGCCAAACGCATGGCCAAGCGTGGCCCGAGCACCGGATGCGCTGCGGACTCCATCAACAAATCAAAGGTGGACAGCCCGCAACGCGATATGGATTTCATGGACCGATAGGCTTGCATCACGCCGGTGGGCGTGGTGTCGGCCAACACCACGGGGCGCCAGTCCTGACCGGAAAAAACGCGCATCAGATCGGTGGCTGGTGCATGCACGATCAGCACATCGGCCCACGGAGCCGAATCGGCTGCGCGGCGCAAAAACGCATGGGCCCGGCCATTGGCGTCGACATGCCCTCGAATGAGGCCACGCGCACCCAGATAGGAAAATTGATCACAGCGGACATCAATGGCCCAGCGCAAGTCCAGCGCGGTCCATTCGCCCGGCTCCGGGGCGGTCTCGGAAGCATCGACCACCAGGGTGTGCAGACCGGCCGCGCCCAGGGTGTGGGCCAGATGCTCGATCAACAGACCCGACCAGGCCACCGCCGGGTTGCTGACCACGCCCACCGCACGGGTGCTGCGGCCGTCAAACAGGCGACGCAGACCAGAGGCCTGGTCGAGGCAGGAGTGGCCGCCCACCGGTTCAGCATGATCCTGCCCAGTGGTGTCGGCCCCAGGCCGCTGGCCCGCATAAGTCTGCGCACTCATGCGCGCCACTCCGCTGCGGCAGCCGCCTGGCCCATGATCCTTCCGCCTGCACCGGTGGCCGAATCCGCGAAAACCAGTTCAACCGACTCGGAATCCATGCGCCAATGTCCGCGTGCGGTTTCACGCAGCGCGCGCTGAACCAGGGCCTGCGCAGTCAGGCGATGCCAATCTTCGGGTACGCGCTGTCCATTGGCCACACCGAGTACCGGCAGCTTGTGGCGGATCAGCACATCCAGTGCCGGGCCGAGTCGGACAGCCTCGTCCAGCTTGCTCAGCACCACACCCTTGCAGTTGGCAGCGCGCCAGGAGATGACGACATCATCAAGCGTCTCGCCCTGCGCGGAAGCACTCAGCACCAGCACGCGTTGGATCGAGGGATGCGACAGCATGTCCAGCATCTCCCGGGTACGGCTGTCGCGCTGCGCGATACCGGCCGTGTCGATGAGCACCAGCCGCTTGTCGGACAACAGATCCAGCAGATCTTCCAGCGAAGTGCGGTCGTGTGCGCTGTGCACCGGAACGCCCAGGATGCGGCCATAGGCGCGAAGTTGCTCCTGGGCGCCGACGCGGTAGGCGTCCAGCGTGATGAGCCCCAGTGAGGAAGCCCCGTGTCTTGCTGCAAAAGCCGCTGCCAGCTTGGCAGTGGTGGTGGTCTTGCCCACACCGGTGGAACCGATCAGGGCCACCACGCCGCCTTGGTCTTCAATGGCCGGCATCTGTTCGGCCGCGCGCAGATTGCGCTCCAGTGCTGCGCTGGCCCAGCGTTCCTCGGAGGGTGCATCCTGTGGCAAGAGTTCGGTCAACTTGCGGGCCAACGCCGGGGAGAACCCCACCTCCAACAGGCGCTGAGCGAGGCGCGCCTGTCCGGGCTGGCGCTGCAGCCGCTCCAGAAAAGTCAGTGCACTGAACCGTTGCTCGATGAGCCCCTTCATCGAACGAAGCTCTTCGAGCATGGCCGCATGGGCGACCGGTGTCGGTTCGGCTGCGCGGGTTGCCGGCGCCGATGAGAGTGCCTGTGAGGACACCGGGGCCCGGGCGGCACCCAGCACACGAGCCTGGGCCTGCGCACGGTCGTGCAGGTCGCGACCCGGTGTTGCGGAGTGAAGATCTGCAGCTGCCCGTGGCGTTGCAGGGAGCGCTCGCGGCTGGGCCGGCGCTTGCTGCGCCGCACGCATTTCATCTTGTCGGCGTTTGAGCATCCGCTCGCGCACATAGTCCTGGAAGGACAACGTGCTCATAGCCAAGGTCTGGGCATCCCCCTCGACATCCTGCATCACCTCATTGGGCTGCCGGGTCATCGCTTCCGGCCCCATGGCCAGGATCTCGACGCCCTCAGCGCAGGGCCGGGTGGACAGGACCACGGCATCAGGGCCAAGAGCAGCCTTCAGGCGCCCGAGCGCCTCGTGGGATGTTCTGCCGACGAATCGTTTGACATTCATGGGTTGCCTCCGATGAGGGAGCCGATGCGGATGGTGTGGGTTTCAGGGATCTCGCTGTGTCCGAGAACCTTGAGGCGGGGCGCGGCGCGGCGCAGCAGGCGCGACATGGCCGAGCGAATGGAATCCGGCACCAACAGGCAGGCGGGCAAACCCAGGTCTTCCTGGTCGCGTGCGGTCTGTGCGGCGCTTCGGGTGATGCTGTCGGCCACACCCGGGTCGAGAACCGAGCCGTTGGCCGAGTTGATGGCCTGGGACACCAGGCGCTCCAAGTCGGGCTCCAGGGCAATGACATCCAACTCGGAGACGGTGCCAAATATCTGCTGGACGATGGCGGGTGCCAACTGAATCCGCAAGCGCTGGGCGAGATCGGCGGGTTCGGTGATGCTGCCGCCGAATTCGGCCAAGCACTCCACGATCGAGCGCATGTCGCGAATGTGCACGCCCTCTTCCAACAGCAGTTGAAGCACCTTCTGCAGCGCCGGCACGCCAACCATCTTGGGCACCACATCGTCCATCAGCTTGGGTGCTTGTTGGGTGACATGTTCAATCAGCGACTGGGTTTCCAGACGGCCCAGCAACTTGGCCGCATGCACCTGCATGAGGTGGGACAAATGCGTGGCAACCACGGTGGAGCAATCGACCACGGTGTAACCCGCGACCTGGGCGGCTTCGGTCTGGCGCTCCTCGACCCACACCGCCGGCAAGCCGAACGCAGGGTCTGTGGTGGAGGTGCCGATGAGGGGTTGCGTCACCCCTCCCGGATTGATGGCCAACATCATGCCGGGGTAGGCCTCGCCCTCGCCCACCACCGCCCCACGCAGCAGGATGCGGTAATGGCTGGGCTTGAGTTCGAGGTTGTCTCGGATGTGCACGGACGGCGGCAGGAAGCCGACATCCTGAGCAAACTTGCGGCGCACACCCTTGATTCGGGTGAGCAGGTCGCCCTGGCGGTTCTTGTCCACCAGACTGATGAGCCGATAGCCGACCTCCAGGCCGAGCACATCCACCGGTTGCAGGTCGTCCCACGAAGCCTCGGCATTCGCCGTGGCCTCCGGTGTTCCCGCTGCGGGAGCGGCCTCGGCCACGGCCTTGCGACGCTGTTCGCGACGCAGCCACCAGGCCATCCCGCCGATCCCCGCAGCCAGGGCCAGGAAGATGAGGTTGGGCATGCCAGGAATGGCACCCAACAGAGCAATGATGCCTGCCGTCACGCCCAGCACCACCGGCGAGCCGAAGACCTGTTCGCGAATCTGCGTGCCCACATCACTGTCCTTGCCCACGCGCGACACCACCATGGCCGCAGCCACGCTGATGAGCAGTGCGGGCACTTGGGCCACCAGGGCATCGCCAACAGCCAGAAGGATGTAGGCATCGGCGGCTTGGCCGGCCGTCAGGTTGTGCTGCAGCACGCCAATGGCCAAGCCACCGACGATGTTGATGAACAGGATGATCAGGCCGGCGATGGCGTCACCGCGCACGAATTTGCTGGCGCCATCCATGGAACCGAAGAAGTCGGCTTCTTCGGCCACCTCGGAGCGCCGCTGACGGGCCTGTTCCTCGTTGATCAGACCTGCATTGAGGTCGGCGTCAATGGCCATCTGCTTGCCGGGCATCGCATCCAAAGTGAAACGGGCTCCAACTTCGGCGATGCGCTCGGCGCCCTTGGTGATCACGATGAAGTTGATGACGACCAACACCGCGAACACGATCAGGCCCACGGCGAAGTTGCCGCCGATCAGGAAATGCCCGAAGGACTCGATGACCTTGCCGGCAGCCGCAGGGCCGGTGTGGCCATCCATCAACACCACGCGCGTGGAGGCCACATTGAGCGACAAACGCAGAAGCGTGGTGACCAGCAGCACCGTGGGAAAGGCGGCGAAGTCCAGCGGCTTGATCAGGCGCGAGGCCACCATCACCACCATCAGGGCCATCGCGATGTTGAAGGTGAACAGCAAGTCCAGCGCCATGGGCGGCAAGGGCAGCACCATCATGGCGATGACCATGACGATGAACAGCGGCGCCATCAGCGCGCGCCCCAGGTTGCCCACCTGTGCCAAGGCAGGCGTGCCCATCACCGACTGCAGGCGGCCCATCACGGCGTTCACACTTGGGCCCCTTCAGCAGTCGAAGCCTTGCTGTTGTGCGGGTCCAGATCGGGCGGCACCGCCAACCGATCGACTTCGGGAGCCGGCGGCTCAGCCTGGCGATTCAAGCGGGCTGTGCGCAACTGATATACCCAGGCCAACACCTGCGCCACTGCCGAGAACAAGCGGCCAGGTACTTCACGGTCCAGCTCGGTGTGGGCGTAAAGCGCACGCGCCAAGGCCGGGGCCTGCAGCACGGGCACACCATGTTCGCGGGCCAAGTCGCGAATGCGCAGGGCCAGTGCATCAGCGCCCTTGGCCACCACGCGCGGCGCGCCCATCGTGGCTTCGTCATACTTGAGCGCCACCGCATAGTGGGTGGGGTTCATGACCACGAGGTCGGCCTTGGGAACGGCGGCCATCATGCGGCGACGGCTCATCTCACGCATCCGGTGGCGCAACTGCACCTTGACTTCAGGGTTGCCCTCGACTTCCTTGTGCTCATCCTTGACCTCCTTGAAGGACATGCGCAAGCGGCGAGCGAGCAACAAGCGCTGAAGGGGCACATCCACAATGGCAAAAGCACCCAAGGCCAACAGCAACAGGCCCAAGCCCGCCGTGATCTCCGACAAGGCGTGTGCAAAGCCGGCGTTCAGATCCATGGACAGCGCTGCGGCGAACGCGTCTACGCGCAGCACCAGCACGACAGCACCGATCACACCCAGGATCAAGGCCAGCAGGCAGGATTTGCCTGTGACGGCCATCTGGTCGCCGGAAAACATCTGCTTGAGCCCGTTGAGCGGGTTGAGCTTGGTGGCCTTGGGCTCGATGGCCTTGAGGGTCCAGTTCCAGCCCCCACTGCCCAGGCCACCTGCCAGGGCCAGTACCAGGGCCACCGCACCGATGAGCGCAAGCACCACGGCCGAGTCAAATGCCACGGCCGCCAAACGCTCCAGCATCAGTTCAGGCCGCAGGAGGGTCTGGGCGTCAAAACGAAGACCCGTGCGAAGCAGGCGCTCGGTCCAGTCCGACAGTGCGGGCGCGGCCGCCAACAATGCCATTCCTCCGCCTGCCACCATCGCCAGGTGGCCGAGGTCACGCGAGCGCGCAACTTGGCCCTCCTCGCGGGCTTTCTCGATCTTGCGGTCGGTTGCTGGTAGGTGGCGGTCTTGCGCGCCTTGGTCGGCCATGGGGAAATCCGATTTGGATGTGTCCCCAGATGGTGCCGCGCACCCGCGCAGACTTAAGGTGGATAAGCGGGGCGGATGCCCCTGATTTCATCGCCTAAAGATGCGCCGCAGACCGGGCCCAAGCGTGGCCCGCCCCCACTCTAAAAGCCCAGGCTGGCCAACAGGTCGTCCACTTCACCCTGGTTGCTCACCACTTCACCCTGTTGGGTGCCGGAAACCACGGGGCCCTGCAGCGCGGTTTCGGCCGGCTGCGCCATGGCTTGCAGTTCTTCTGGGGCTGCCTGCACCAACAAATGAACGAGGCTGTCTTCGAGGGTGTTGGCCATTTCCAGGATCTTGCGCACCACCTGGCCCGTGAGGTCGTGGAAGTCCTGGGCCAACATGATGTCGGTCAGGTGCTGGTCGACCTGGGCCGAACTGGCCTCTACCGCCTGCACATAGGCTCGGACGGCCTCTGCCGGAATCGCGTCCACGCCGGGGGCCTGCAGCGCGGCCAGCAGAAGACTTGAACGCTCAGACAGGGCTTGGTGGCCCGACTTGGCCGCATCGACCGAGTTGAGGACCCGGTGCGCCGCCTCCGAAGTCTTTTCCACCACATAGTTCAGACGGCTGCGTGCATCGGGCAGACCTTGCGCAGCCTGCTGCAGGCGGGGCATCACGCCCAGCTGCCCGAGCGAATCGTGGAGCTGTCGGGTGATGTGGCCGAGCTCCTGGTACAGCGCCACCTGGGGGTGGGCAGACGAGCCTGCTGAGGTTGCTTCGCTGGGCGTGGCGTCCATGTTCTGCCCCCTCAAGCGCTGGTGCCGGCAGCGGCCATTCGCTGCACGATCTTGAGCACCTTTTCCTCCAGCGTGGCCTTGGTGAAGGGCTTGACGATGTACCCGGCAGCACCGGTCTGCGCAGCCAGAATGATGTCTTCCTTGCGCGCCTCAGCCGTCACCATCAGCACCGGAAGCGAACGCAGCACCGGGTCGGCCTTGATCTGCTTGAGCAACTCAAAGCCGTTCATGTTGGGCATGTTGATGTCGCTGACCACGAAATCGAACTTCTGGGCGCGCAGCATCTGCAGGGCATGCACGCCGTCTTCTGCCTCATCGGCGTTGTTGCAGCCCATTTCCTTGAGCAGCCCGCGCACGATGCGGCGCATCGTCGAGAAGTCGTCGACGATGAGGTAACGGAGTTCGGATGGGGCCATGATGGTGTGTCCGGTTGGGTCTTCAGAATCGGGTGAAAGGCGTCGGTTCAGGGCCTGGCGGGAAGCGGTATGCGAACCGGCGCTGCTTGTTCCAGCGCTTGGGCCACATCGGGCGCCGTCTTGAAAAAACGGTCTTCGGCGTCGCGGTTCATCACAATGATGCTGATGCGCCGGTTTTGCGGGTCGCGGTTGTCCTGTGGATTGAATGGCCTGCTGAAGGCCAGCCCCATGACGCGCAGCACACGGGCTTCGGGCAGCCCCCCGGCCAGCAGTTCGCGCCGGGAGGCGTTGCCCCGATCAGCAGAGAGTTCCCAGTTGCTGTAACCGCGCTCGCCGCCGGCATACGGAATGCCATCGGTGTGGCCTTCCAGCGTCAGGCGATTGGGTACTTCGGTCAACACCTTGCCCACTTCACGCAGCAGGTCGCGCATGTACGGCTGCACCTGTGCACTGCCCAACGCAAACATCGGACGGTTGTGCTGGTCGATGATCTGGATGCGCAAGCCGTCTGGCGTCATGTCCAGCTTGATCTGCTCGGCCAAGCCCGAGAGCGTCGGGTTGCTCTCGATCTGCGACATCACCTTCATGCGCAACTGGTCAAGCTTCTGGTTTTCCTGGCGCCGCTGCTCTTCCTTCAGTGCAGCCAGCGTGTAGGTGCTGTCGGCGGTAACGTCTCCGCGCTTGACCTGACCGTGCTGGCGTGTGAGGTCTTCGCCGCCACCCTTGATCACATGAGAGGCATCACCCGAGCCGGAGCCGCTTGAAAACAACGCCACCTTCAGCGGCGAGTTGAAGAACTCGGCAATGCCCTTGCGGTCACCTTCGGTGGTGGAACCCAAGAGCCACATGAGCAGAAAAAACGCCATCATGGCGGTGACGAAATCGGCGTAGGCGATCTTCCACGCACCACCGTGGGCGGCATGGCCGCCCTTCTTCACGCGCTTGACGATGATGGGCTGAAGTTTCTTGTTGTCGCCGGCCATGGTGAATGCTTTCAGTGCGCCTTACTTCTTGCCCTTGACATGGGACTCGAGTTCACTGAACGAAGGGCGCTCGGTCGAGTACAGCACCTTGCGGCCGAATTCGATGGCCACCTGCGGTGCGTAGCCCTGCATGCTGGCCAGGAGCGTGGTCTTGATGCACTGCAGTTCCTTGCCCGCCTCATCCACCTTCTGTTCCAGCAAACCGGCCAGCGGTTCGGCAAAGGCGTAGGCCAACAAGATGCCCAGGAAGGTTCCCACGAGGGCCGAGCCGATCATGCCGCCCAACACCGCCGGGGGCTGACCCACCGAGCCCATGGTGTTGACCACGCCCAGCACCGCCGCCACGATGCCGAATGCGGGCAGCGCACCGGCCAGCCGCTGCAGCGCGCCCACCGCGGCATGGGCTTCGTGGTGATGGGTCTCGATCTCGCTGTCCATCAGGCTTTCGATTTCGTGCGCGTTCAAGTTGCCCGAAACCATCATGCGCAGATAGTCGGTGATGAACTCCACCACATGGTGGTCATGCCCCACGGTGGGGTACTTCTGGAACAAGGCAGAGTTGTGCGGGTCTTCCACATCTTTCTCGATGGCCATCAGGCCTTCCTTGCGGGCCTTCTGAAGAATGTCGTAGAGCATGGACATCAGCTCCATGTAGCGCGCCTTGGTGTACTTGCTGCCCTTGAAGCAGTCGCCCAAGCCCTTGGCGGTGGCCTTGACCACCTTCATCTGGTTGTTGGCCAGGAAAGCGCCGAGTGCGGCGCCTCCGATGGTGGTCATTTCAAACGGCAAGGCCTTGAGCACGACACCCATGTTGCCCCCGTGGACGATGAAGACCCCGAAGATGCAACCCATGGCGACAAGCCAGCCGATGATGACGAACATGATGGTGGACGATCCGTTACCGTGTTCCTCGGTTTATCGGCAACTCAACAGGTGCACTTGAGCGTTTGACCCGGTACAGCCAGAGACGCCTGCCGGCCCCCAGGGACCAGGATGCGTGGGGGCGCTGCCCTTCGATTCGGAACTCCAGGCTGGCCAGCCAACTGCCCTCGGCCATCTCGCTGCGTGCTTTGTCCCACGCCCGGCCCATGCTTTCAGGCCTTTGGAAAAGATACACGAGCGCATACCCCGACCAGGAGGAGCGCCAGATGTCACCGTGAAATATGACCGCCCAGGGGCAGCGCAGACGGGCCCAAAGGGCCAGCGGCCAACTGCGTTCCACGCCATGGTGCTGTGCATCGGGGAAGGCGTGACGCATGGCGCGCAGCCCTGCGCCTGTGCCGCATCCGGCGTCCAGCACCAGAGCTTGTTCAGGCAAACGGACCCGCTGACGCAGCGGGTCGAGCGCGCCCATGGGTGTGGGGAATACAGGCGCGTCGCGCCAGGCACTCAAGGGATAGGCCAACAGCAGTGCGGCCAAGCCCAACAGCCACCACCACGCCGGAGCGCGGTCGATGCCGATGAGCAACCACAGGGACAGCCCCCAGCCCAGTACCAATACCAAGCGGCGCATGGAGCGCGCCACACCGCCCACGCGCCAGGCAGCCCAAGCCACCGGCGCTGTACTCAGCGGAAGATCCCACGGCGCGGGCAGCAGGTGCCACAGCAGCCACCCCGCTGCCCAGGCCGCCAGCGCGGGCAGCGGCCAGCGCATGTTCAGTGCAGGATTTCGAGCTCGTCGCGCTCACGCAGGCCGCTCAAGGCTCGGCCCTTGCCAGCGCGTGCCGGCGGGTTGCACAGGCCACAGACGAAGTGGCGTGCAATCTCATGCGGATGGGTCACGAAGTGCCCGCCGCACTTGCTGCAGCGGGTCATGGTGAGCATGCCGTTGTCGACAAACTTCACCAGTCGCCAGGCGCGGGTGACCGACAACAGGGCCTCCATGCCCTGTGCGGCAGTCTGCTGCTGGTAAAGGATGTAGGCCTTGATCACGGTGTCGATCTCGTCGAGTTCGGCCGCCTTGTTGAGGTATTCGTGGATGTTGAGGAACAGGCTGGCATGGATGTTGGGCTGCCAGGTCATGAACCAGTCGGTTGAAAAAGGCAGCTGGCCCTTGCTGGGGCTCTTGCCGGAGACTTCCTTGTACAAGCGCAGCAAGCGCTCGTAGCTCAGGTCGGTCTCGCTTTCCAGCACCTGCAAGCGCGCGCCCAGGTGGATGAGCGCCACGGCGCGTTCGATCTGGCGGGCTTCAGTGAGGATGCTCTTGGTGCGGGACATGGTGGGCTCCGGTGCGTGATGACAGACTTGGGTATTGCAGTGTTCGGTATTCAGAAGTGCTCAGGCCGCTTCTTGGTGGCGACTGGCCATCACGATGCTGGCGTGCAGACGCGACATGCCTTCGGCGGTGTTCGCCGCCTTGCCCTGATTGGTCAACAGCGACCACACCAGCTCATCGCCGGAACGGATGCAGCACAGCAAGGTGCCGGTGTTGGCGATCTTCATCATCTGCGAAGGGCTGAGTAAGACCAGGATTTCAGCGGTGGCTTCTGTGATGCCCAAGCGGAACAGAGCCTGCTCGCGGTCGGCCCGGATCAGGTTCTGCGCCAGGATCAGGTAGTTCAGATTGGCTTCGCGGATCTCGCTGAGGATCTGGTCTTGTGTCATGTTCACACTCCCTTGGGCTTTGGTGGCAGGCGATTTCGTTGAATCGATGGACCTGACTGTAGAAAACCTTGCAATTTCTCGTCATCAGGCAGATTCGGCATGTAATGACCGCCGAGTCGGATGCGCGTGTCAGACAAATTCCTACAAGGACGTCAGCCTCAGATGTGTGAATAAATCACAAAGCGCCCCAGCGCGAGTGTGGGAGTGGGGTGGAGGCCCGCTTCGAGACCTCAAGGAGTGTTCTGGACTGCGCGATATAGGCGCTAACCCAGCCGGCAGGTCGCCTGGCTGCCCTGCCTCTTTCCAGGAGCTCACCATGCCTCAGACCATCAACACCAACATCCTGTCCATGAACGCGCAGCGCAATCTGAATGCCTCGCAATCATCCCTGTCCACGTCCGTCCAGCGGCTCTCATCGGGCCTGCGCATCAATAGCGCCAAGGATGATGCGGCTGGATTGGCGATCGCTGAGCGCATGAGCGCGCAGGTGCGTGGCATGAGCGTGGCCATCCGCAATGCCAATGACGGCGTCTCTCTGGCTCAAACGGCCGAAGGCGCGATCGGGCAGGTCTCCAACATGCTGCAGCGTATGCGTGAACTCGCGGTGCAATCGGCCAATGCCACGAACAGCGGTGGCGACCGAGCGAATCTCAACTCGGAATTCCAACAGCTCGCCTCGGAAATCACCCGTACCTTGAGTGGTACCAAGTTCAACGGCACGGCCATCCTGGCGGGCGGCGCCGGCGCGCAGGTCTTTCAAGTGGGGGCCAACAACGGGGACACCGTCACCATCACCACCACCAACCTGTCCACCAACGCGGACATCACGGCCGTCACAGGCGGAGGCATCACCTCAGCGGCCAATGCCAACACGGCGCTGACCAACATCGACACCGCCCTCAGTACGGTCAATACCGAACGCGCAACCTACGGGGCGGTCAATGCGCGCTTCGATTCCATCATCAACACGCTGGAAGTCTCGGCTGAGAATTTGGCAGCTTCCAGGGGGCGCATCGTGGACGCCGACTTTGCACAGGAAACGGCCAACCTGAGCCGCACGCAAATCCTGCAGCAAGCCGGCAGTGCCATGGTGGCACAGGCCAACCGATTGCCACAACAGGTACTGAGCCTGCTTCAACGCTGACTCTGACAGCACGCCCCAATGGGGCACTCACCCGGAACACCCGACGGCGGCGCCACGATGGCGCCGCTTCTTTTTGATGGAAATGAAAAGACTGAGTTTTCTACATCTTTTTATCTCTACTTTTTTTGTCATTGATGCC
>CAMCTE010000030.1 GCA_945878385.1 Azohydromonas lata NBRC 102462
AGAAGTGCTCAAGCTCACGCAGGATGAGTTGATGCGGCACGAGGCGGCCGGCATCACCACCCAGTCGTTTCCCAAGATGGTGCGCTTGGGCGGTGTGGACTGTGCAGCGGCCTATCTGCATGAGCCCGGCAACGCGCGCGATGGGCTGACGGTGACGGTGCCTCTGTATGCGCTGAACCAAGTGCAGGAAGCCCGTTGCGAGTGGCTGGTGCCGGGGATGATCAAGGAGAAGGTGCAGGCTCTGTGCAAGTCGTTGCACCAGAAGGCGCGTTCGCGCCTGGTGCCGCTGCCGGAATTCGCCGCCGAGTTCTGCGAGCTGGCGCGTTTTGGCGAAGGCTCGCTGATGGACGCCCTGCTCAAGGCGGTGCGCGAACGCACGCAACTGGCGGTGCAAAAGGCCGATTTCAAGGTGGAGCAGCTACCGGCCCACCTGATGATGAATCTTCGCGTGGTGGACGAACATGGTCGCCAGTTGGGCATGGGGCGGAATGTGGCTGCGCTCAAGGCGGAGTGGGGAACGCAAGCGCGCGGAGCCTTTCAGGCGCTGGCCACGCTGCGCCTGACAGGTGCCAGCCTGGAGGAACCTGCGGCGGTGCCGGCCGACGCGGTGGCGCCTGTGGCTGCATCCGCCAAGGTGCCGGTTGCAGCGCGGGCCCCAGGGAGGTCTGGCGACGCCGACAAGGGCGCGAGGGCGGAGGCTGCAGAAGACACGGTCTACGGCGATTGGAACTTCGGTGAACTGCCCGAGATCATGGAGATTCGCCGCAAGGGGCAGGTGCTGGTGGGCTTTCCTGCGCTGGTGGACCAGGGCAGTGGCGTGCGCATCGAGGTGTTCGATGAGCCCGATCAGGCGCGCCCCATCCACCGGCAAGGGCTCAGACGGCTGGTGGCGCTGCAGTTGCGCGAGCCGCTGAAGTTTCTGGAAAAGAACATACCCGACCTGCAGCGCATGGCGGTGGCCTACATGCCGCTGGGCACCGAGCAGGAGCTCAAAGAACAGATCGTCCAATTGGCTTTGGACCGTGCCTTCTTGGGTGACGCCTTGCCCACGGATGAAAGCACCTTTCGCCGCACGGTGGAACAGGGTCGGCCGCGCTTGAACCTGGTGGCGCAGGAAGTGGCCCGCGTGGCCGCTCAGGTCTTGGTCGAGCACTCGGCGGCGCTGCGCAAGTTGCGCGATGCGCGACTGCCCAAGGAAGTCCATGAAGACATCCAGGCGCAACTGCAGCGACTGGTGGGCAAGCGCTTCATCGCTGAAGTGCCGTGGCTGCAGATGCAGCACCTGGTGCGCTACCTCAAGGCGGTGGTGATGCGCATCGACAAGCACCGGGGTGACGCCGAACGCGACCAGCAGCGGCTGGCTGAGTTGCGCCCGCTGGAGCAGCGCTGGATGCGCCGTGTGCAGGAACTCAAGGGGCGGCGCGACGAACGCTTGGAGGAATTCCGCTGGCTGCTGGAGGAGCTGCGTGTGAGCCTGTTTGCGCAGGAACTGCGCACACCGCAGCCGGTGAGCGCCAAACGGCTGGAAAAGGTCTGGGCGCAGATGCAGGCCTGAGCAGCCTGCACCTGCGGTCTCTCAGAACAGTTCGACGCGCGGGCCGTTGGCGGTGGCCAGTTGCAAAGGCGGCTGTCCTGCGGTGGATGCCGAGGCCGATTGCCCATCGGCGTTGGAACCATCTCCCTGCCAATCGTCCACTGGAGCCTCCGCACCCGTGGCCGATGCATGGGCCACCCGCTGGGAGTGCATGACATAGTTGCTTGTCCATGTGGCCAGCAACTCTTCCAGCAGCACTGGGGGTGGTGGTGCCTCGCCATCGATCAGCTCGTAGATCTGGGCGAAGTGTTCCGATAGGCTGGACATTGCATCCTTGATGTGTTCCAGCAACTGTCGGTTGATGTCTTGGAATTGCATGTCGGCCAGCGTTTCGATGATGTCACTGTTGACCTCGGCCATACCCGAATCCATGCTCGTACTCAGCTCGCCCAGATAGGGCACGACCTCGGCCAGTGTTTGGCTCATGGACTGGACATGTTGAGCGATTTCTTCTAGCTGTGTGGCCGCTGCAGAGCCCTGCATGTTCTCGGCATTGGCCAGTTCATCATCAATCGTGGTGGCTGCGGCCTGGATGCCTTCGGTAATCTGGCGTGCGGCTTCGGCCGTTTGCGTCGACAGCCGACGCACTTCAGTGGCCACCACCTTGAAACCGGCACCCTCACGCCCGGCGCGAGCAGCTTCGATGGAGGCGTTGATGGCCAACAGATTGGTCTGGCGCGAAATGTCGCTGATGAGCGAGGCCAGGGGGGAGAGTTGGCGCACTTGTTCGGCCACGGCGCGGATGCGGTCCTGATTGGCCCGCTGCGAGCGGTCAAACTCCTCCTGGTGAGTGGCCAGTTGGGAGATGGTGGCCGAGTGGGTATCGGCGCTGCTGAGGGAGTCGCTGCTGAGTTGCTGAGACCGCTCCACCGCCACCATGATGCGCTGGCGCAACTGCACCGCGTTCTGGTGCACACGGTTCATGCGGTCCATCATCGCCATCACCGCACTCTCTGAGGTGTCGATGGTGGTTTGTACTTGGCGGCTGAGCACCTCGAAGGCCTGGCGCAGGGTGTGGATGTCCTGCGCCACGACATCGCTGGCGCGCTTGTTGCGGCCAATCTTGGGCTGTTGGATGAAGTGGATGCTCAGTTGACCCAAGGCCATGCCCAGCACCAGCGCCAGTGCTTCGGCCGTCGTGATCACTTCCGGCCAGATCAGGTGCAGGGCGGCGGCCACCAGCGTGACCCCGATCAGGGCCAGCAGCCGGCGCGAAAAGGGCCGGCGCATGGAGGGTGGGTTGAAGTCCGGGCTGCTCATCGGGCGTTCCTTGTGTGGCGTCATGCGCCGGGCAAAACCTGCTTGATGACCTTCACGAGGTCGGCGCCTCCCACAGGCTTGACCAACCAGCCGGTGGCGCCACTCTTTTTGGCCTCATCCTTCTTGGTTTGCTGGCTTTCCGTGGTCAATGCCAGGATGGGCGTGAACCGCAACAGCTTGCGCGCTTCCCGAATCAGCGACAGCCCGTCCATCTTGGGCATGTTGATGTCGGTGATGATCAGATCGGGCTTGAAGCCGGCCTTGATCTTGGTCATGGCCGCTTCGCCATCGCCCGCGGTCGTCACTGCAAAGCCACTGATCTCCAAGGTGCCCTTGAGGCTCATGAGCATCGTGGCCGAGTCGTCAACGAGGAAGATCGATTTCATGGGTGGGTCTCCTGCTCGATGGCTGTCCTATCGGCAGGTGTGGGGTTGGACTTGATGACGGAGTTCAGCCAAGAATCGGGGCTTTGCGCAGCAATCACGGGTTGCAGCGCCATCAGGCATTGAAGGCCTGCTGCATGGATGTGTTCGCAGTCGGCTAGGCTCACCTGTCCGTCCGGATGAGCCTGCAGCCAGGTCTGCAAGTCCTGGCACTCTTCGGCGCCGATGCGGCCGCTGATTTCGGCCAATGTGTCGCTGTAGGTGATGGGCATCAGACCAACTCCTTGGGATTGAGGATCATGAGCACGCTGCCATCACCCATGAGCGCCGTGCCGGCGAATCCGGTGATGCCCGACAGCACGCCTTCCAAAGGCTTGAGGATGATGTCGGAGGTGCCGTGGAAATCGTCGACCAGCAGGCCGATGTTTTCGTTGCCCATGCGCACCACCAGCACGGCCAACTCATTGGCGCTGTTGAGCACCGGCTGCGCATCGAGGGCCAACAGCTCATGCAGGGAGCGCAGGGGCACGATGCGGCCGCGCAGGACGGTGGTTTGAGCCGACTTGAAGTGGTGGACATCTTCGGCGTTCACCCGCACGGTTTCCACGATCAGGTCCATGGGTACTCCGAACCTGCGTCCACCGGCCTCGATCATCATCACATTGGTCACCGCCATCGACAGGGGCAATGCCATGCGGATGAGGGTGCCTTTGCCGCGTTCGCTGGTGAGTTCCACCGTGCCGTTGATGCGCTCGATGGCCGAGCGCACCACATCCATGCCTACACCGCGGCCTGAAAGGTCCGAGATGGCTTCGGCGGTGGAAAAGCCTGGCAGGAACACGAGTTGCACGGCCTCGTGCTCGGTCAGCAGCGCGGCACGATCCTCTGGAATGAGGCCTCGCTCAACTGCCTTGGCCCGCACGCGGTCGGTGTCGATGCCGGCACCGTCGTCGCTGATGTCCAGGATCACGCGGTCGCCTTCCTGGCGGGCGCTCACCTTCAAGGTTCCCTGAGCCGGTTTGCCGTTCTTCTTGCGGACTTCGGGCATTTCAATGCCGTGGTCCAGGCTGTTGCGAAGGATGTGGATCAGCGGGTCGGCCAAGGGCTCGATCACATTCTTATCGGCTTCAGTGTCTTCGCCTTCGATGACGAGCTGCACGTCTTTGCCCAGCTTCTTGGAGATGTCGCGCACCAGGCGGCCAAAGCGCTGGAACACCGTGCC
Source organism: Azohydromonas lata NBRC 102462 (assembly GCA_945878385.1). Lineage (GTDB taxonomy): Bacteria > Pseudomonadota > Gammaproteobacteria > Burkholderiales > Burkholderiaceae_C > RFTU01. Next base: position 4,460 of record CAMCTE010000030.1, read on the forward strand.
CACCGGCAGCATGCGCACCTGCATGATGGCGTGCTGCATATCTTCGGCGATACGATTGATCACCGAGTACTGGGCCTTGATCTCCCGGGCCAGTTCGCGCTGGCCGAAGGTTTCCTCGGCGCGGATGGCCAGGTAGGGCAGGGCGTTTTTGGCCACCACCATCTCGCCGATGAGATCCATCAGGCGGTCGATCTTGTCCTGGGAGACCTTGAGCACCTTCTGTGAGGCGTCGGCGCCATCGGCGCCGCCACTGCCACGGCGGGGTTCGATCGGGGCCACCAGCCCACCGCCGCCCACGGCGCTTGCGGGGCTGGCACTGCCGCTGGACGCTGCGCCGGCAGCATCCAGCCCTGCCGGACCATGCTGCTGCGCCCAGGCTGCCAGCGGGCCGGCACCATCGGGTACCTGGGCCAAGCTGTCGCGCAGGGATCCGGCCTCGGCCGCGAAGGCCCCACTGGCCAGAAGATGGTCGAGCACCCGGCGCACGGCCACCACTGTGCCGGCGGCGATGCCGGGGCGGGCCAACAGCAGTTGTTGGTCGCGCCAGAGTTGTGCCACTCGCCGGTCGCGGATGGCGGCCACTTTGGGGTCGACCACATCGACCACCACTTTGGGCTTGGCCGGAGCGACATCGAAGATTTCAATCTGCTCGGGCACATAGCGGAAGTGTTCTTCCACATAGGCGCGCGGTGCGTCGCTGATCAGCACGATGTCGAGATTGCAGGCAAAGCAATCCAGTGCGTCTGCTGATGGCCAGGCCACCAAGGGCCCTACATCCAAGCCCTGCAGACCGGGGGTGAGCTTGGAGTGGTGCCAGGGGTCTTCTCCCTTGAAGAAGCACTCGGCCTCGGGCTTGTATCGCAGGGCCACGCCGCCGGCGGCCACCAGATCGGCCGGCAGGCGTTCCAGCCAATCAGGCCGGGGCTCCAACGGCGCGGCCTCGGCCAGCGGCGCGGGGGCCGATGCCGACACAGCGGCGGCTTCGGTGGGGGCAGCGTGTGCCGCAGCAGGCGCATGCGCCGCAGCCGCTGCCGCGCTCGGGTCCAAGTGGCGGCGCAGGTCAGCTGCCAACTGCTGGGAGCGCTCGTCCACAGATGCCGGCAGGCCGCCTTCGGCGGCGATCATGTCCACCAGCTCGGCCGTGTAGTCCATCGCTTCCAAAAGCGCGTCGGCGATATGGTCGTTGTAGGCCAGGGTACCGTTGCGAACGCGGTCCAGCAGGTCTTCCCCGGCATGCACCACCCGCTCCAGGGCCTTAAACTCGAACAGGCCGCAGTTGCCCTTGAGGGTGTGCACCGAGCGGAACAGGTCGTTGAGAAGTTCCCGGTTTTCGGGTTCGCGCTCCACATCCAGCAGGCGCTGACCGATCATTTCCAGGCACTCGCGCGCCTCGAGGATGAACTGGTCCAGAAGTTCGGTTTGGCTCATGGGGTGGGCCTCACATGGTGGCGGCCACGCGCTGGGCGTTGCCGGCGTCGCCGATCAGCAGGGCGGCGGTCAGCACCAACTCCTGCGGTTTGGCGGGCTTGATCAGGTAAGTGTTCGCGCCCGCATCCTGTGCCGCGCTGGCGTCATGGGCCTGGGCCTCGGTGGACACCATCATCACCGGTGATTGGCGCACTTGCGCCATGCGACGCAACTCGCGCACAAAGGTGTAACCGTCCATCTTGGGCATGTTGACATCCACGACATACAGATCAAAGGCCTGGTCCTTGGGTTGGTTCATCACCTTCTCCAAGGCCTCCACTCCATTGACCGCTTCCTCGACCTTCCAACCGGCGTCGCTGAGCATCTTGCGGTGATACATCCGCACGGTGGCGGCGTCATCAATGACGAGCACATGGGTGGTCATGGCCTGCCTCCAATGGGGCGTTGGTACACCATGGCATCGGGGAAACGACGCACGGTGAAGAGGGAAGAAATGCGGCTCATCGATTCCGAGTGGCCCAGACAGACGAAGCCACCGGGGTTCAGTGCGTCGAAGAAGGCGTCTGCAGCCAAACGGCGCGAGTGGTCGTCGAAGTAGATGAGCAGATTGCGGCAGAAGATGATGTCAACCTCTCGGAAACGCCGCGTTTCCGATGGCTCCGACAAGTTGACCCGCGAAAATTCAACGGCTGACACCAGATCCCTGGACACGGCATAGTCCCCGTCCCGGTTCTTGGTGAAGTACTTGTCCAGGTAAGGCTTGGGGATCTGCCCCACCGAGCGGGGTGAGTAGATGCCACGCTGCGCGGCAGCCAATACCCCGGTGTCGATGTCGGAAGACATGATCTCGACGTCATACTCGTTGATTCGCTTCCAACGCTCCAACAGATAGATGGCGATCGTGTAAGGCTCTTCGCCGGTGGAAGAGGGGATCGACCAGATCTTGATGCGGCTGCCGGGCCTGCGGGTCTTGACGATCTCTTCCAGCATGTCCTTGACCATGCAATCGAACTGGTAGTACTCGCGGAAGAAATAGGTCTCGTTGACCGTCATCGAATTGACGAGTTCCTGCAGTTCGCCACCCGCGGCTTCGAACCGCAGGTTCACGAAATACTGGCGGAAATCACGGCATCCGGTGGCCTCGATGCGCTCGATGAGGCGCTTGTCCACGAAGTAGCGCTTGCTCTCGTCAAAGTGGATACCGGTTTTGCGGTAGAAGAAGTCGCGGAACTTCGCGAAATCTCCATCCGTGATCGCCGGCGCCAGGGTGGCGTTAGCGGTTTTCATACGGACTCGATCCTCTCGATGGCCACATCCGCGGCGAAGCCGAGGAATGGATCTTGCGCGAACCGCTGCACTGCGGCCTGAAGTGCGGGCACGGCCTCGGGCGTGCCGACCTCGGCCACGACCTCCACGGCCGCAGCCACCACATTGATGTGTTCGTCGCGGGTCAACACCTTGATGAGCCAGGTGTTGATGTCCGGGTGCTTGAGGTCGCCCAGCAGGTTGACGGTGAAGATGCGCACATCCGGGTCCGGGTCGTCCAGCAGCGCCTGCATGCATGGACCCACGGCCTGGGGCATTTGGGTCAGAGCCTCGATAGCGCCATTGCGCAACTGCGCGTCTTCCGAGCGCAGCATCGGCAGCAGGGCCTGCACCGACTGCGCACTGGACAAGGCAGCGATGGTGGTGAAGATGGCTTCGCGTACTTGGGTTTCGGTTTCGCGCGCCAGGTGGTCACCCAGCGCGGAGACCGCTTCCGGGTGCTCCACCAGGTCGCGCGCAGCCCAACGCCGCTCTTGTGCATTGCCGTTGCGCAACTGCCGCAGCAGTCCGGGAAGGTCCCGATTTGGGTCGCGCACCGCGACCTCTCTGAGGCCATCTTGTGCAGCAGGCTTACGCAATCCCATGGGTGATTCCTTGAGTTCGTTCAGCGTACCCAGCCACACAAGTGGCGGGCAACCAGATGACAGGGCAGCACCGAGGTGGCGCCTCCCTGCTTGATGAGTTCGGCGGGCATGCCAAACACGACCGCGGTCTCCTCGGATTCCGCAATGGTTCGGCCACCGCGGGCCTTGACCTGTGCCATGGTTTTGGCGCCGTCATTGCCCATGCCCGTGAGTTGCACGCCAATGAGTTGTCGTGCGTCGATATGACGCAGCGCACTGTCGACCAACACATCCACCGAGGGATGCCAGGGGTGGCCCGGGGTTTCCGACTTGGGCATCACCACGAGGCGACCCAGGCGCTCGGCGATCACGACATCATGACCACCCTTGCCGATGTACACATTGCCCGGTTCCAGGGGAAAGGTGGTGTGGGCTTCGCGCACCTGCAGCGCGCACAGGCGAGACATGCGCTGTGCGAAGGCATCAGTGAAGTTGGCGGGCATGTGCTGCGCAATCACGATGGGCCAGGGATAGTCGGCCGGCAACTGCGGCAAGATATCCTCCAGGGTGCGCGGCCCGCCGGTGGAAACGCCAATGAGAACAATGCCCGCCACACTGCTGGACTTGCCGGCGCCGGGAGACTTGAAAGAGGTCTCCTGCGAGCGGGTTGCCGTGCGCAATCCCGTGACCGGCCGGGACATTGCCGGGCCGGGGGAGCCGGCCGGTCTCGCTGTTGGTTCCACTGCAGGGCGACGTGCCGCCGTGCCGGGGCCCCGCATGCGCGCCTTGGAGGCTGAGCGGACCTTTTCGATCAGGTCCTTGGCGATGTCTTCGACCGACAGCGAGATGGTCCCGCCGGGCTTGGCGATGAAATCCACCGCCCCCAAGGCCAGGGCCTCGAAGGTGGCCTGCGCCCCCTTGGCGGTGAGCGAGGACACCATCACCACCGGCGTGGGACGGGCCTGCATCATCAGCGACAGGGCGGTGAGGCCATCCATCTCGGGCATGTTGATGTCCAGCGTCACCACATCGGGCTGCCACTCGGTCAATCGCTCCACACCCTCGCGTCCGTTGCGGGCCGTCTCGATGGTGAAGCCGGCGTCGCCGAGCACTCCACCAATGAGGCGTCGCATGAGGGCTGAGTCGTCCACGATCAGTACCTTGGTCATCTTGCGCGAAGTCCTTTAGCTTCCTTTCCCGTCCTCAGGCTGCCAGTCGTTGCTCGCTGGTCGAATGGTTTTTGTCGCTGTCCATCATCGACTGCATGGCGCCCATTTCGCGACCACCCAGCAGTTGACTGGGATCAATGAGCATCACCAGGCGCTTGTCCTTGTCGAGCTTGGCCACCTGGCTGATCAGGCGTGCTTGTTCATCGGAGAGTTCCGGCGCGCGTTCGATGTTGCCGCGCGGAATGCGCAGCACTTCGGCAACGGAATCCACGATGAATCCCGTGCGCATGCCATTGCCCAGCGTGTAGACCATGATGCGCTGGCGGTCGTTGCGCTCAATGGGCGGCATGCCCAGGCGCACTCGCTGGTCGATCACTGGCAGTACGGTACCGCGCAGGTTGATCACGCCTTCGACGAAGGTCGGTGTCTTGGGCACGCGGGTCAGCGACTCGGGCACCCGCACGATTTCCTGAACGCTCATGATGGGCACGCCGAACTCTTCGGCACCCAGACGGAAGATCACCACTTGCGCGTCGTCGTCCGTGACGACCGCCGCGCTGCTGTTGCTGCTCATCGGGGCTCCTGAAGCATCGGTTGGGGCGCCGGGTGTGCCGGCTGCCTGCATCACATCCTGCATGGCGGACATCCCCAACAGCTTTTCGCTGTCGATGATGGACACCAGTCGCTTTCCACCTTCGAGTCGGCAGATCGAGGAAAACTCCTGCATGTCTTGCCCACGCGAGAGGATCCCCGGCATCGAGTCCGACTGGCTGCGGGGCACGCTGAGCACTTCCTTGACGGAATCGGTCACCAGGCCCACCTGGCCCCGCCCCGGCAGGGACACCACCACGATGCGGTGGTGCTCATCCAACTCGTGCATCGGCAGTTGGAACAAGGCCCGCAGGCTGACCAGCGGCAAAAGCCTTTGGCGCAGCGAGATCACCCCCAGGCAGTGGTGGGGCGTGTTGGGCAAGCCGGTGATGCGCTCGGGCACCTGCACGATTTCCTGCACATCGGCAATGTCGATCGCGTACTCCTGTTCGGAGACCGTGAAGGACACGAGGCGCAGTTCATCCGATACGACCGCGTCGGCACTGTTGGCCGCGCTCTGGTCGCTCAGCGATGCACCGCTGCCCGACCCGCTGCCGCCGCTGCTGCGCGATCGCATCTGGTTGAAGGTCTGATCCACCAGGTGCTGGAAGTCCAGGGCCAGCAACAGTTGGGTAGATCCATCGGCTTGCTGGCGTCGGATGACGCCGGTGAGGTAGTCGGCACTGGCCACCGACTGCACCGCTGCAGCCGGCTCCATCTCGCCCGGCTCCACGCTGATGACGCTGGAAACCCGATCGACCACGAAGCCCAGGGGCTGGCCAATGTCGATCACCAGCGCACGGGTGGCATCATCATTCTCGCGGGCATCGGAATTGAAGATTTCCCGCAGATTCACGATGGGCAGCACCCGGCCCCGCAGGTTGGCCAAACCCGCCAGTGAAGGGGGGGCCAGGGGTAGGCGAGCCACCTCGGGTACGCGGATGATTTCCTGCACTGGCCCCATGGGCACCGCGAACATCTCGCCCGACACCGAGAAGGTGACGAACTGGTTGTCCTGGGTGATCAGGGGCTCAGCGGCTGCAGTTTCTACAACGGCGGTGTCGGAATCGCTCATGGCCTTCCTCCTTGAATCGGCTGGAAAGGACGGCGATCAGTTGCTTTGCAACTCGTCGGCCAGCGATGCGATCTCCTCGATGGCAGACGACAGTTCCTCCGCGGCCTGAGACTGCTGCTTCGCGGCAGTCGCTGCTTCCTCGGCCGATTTCTCTGCCAACTGGGCCGAGGACGACACCTGGTCCACACCCACCTTTACCTGGGCCAGCGCACTGGCGATCTCTTGCGCGCTTTGCATCGCCTCGTCGTTGCCTTTGACCACCTCGGCCACATCGCCTTCCATCGAAGTCAGATTGGCGGTGATCGACTTGGCCTTCTCCACCTCGGCCATGGCCGAGGTCATGATTTCGCCCAGGTCTCGACCCACCATGGCAATCTGGTCTTGAATGCCCTTGACCAGATCCTTGATGCGGTCGGCGTTCTCGGCCGAGTCGTGCGCCAGGTTGCGGATGTCGGTGGCGACCACCACGAAGCCCTTGCCGTACTCGCCGGCGCGTGCGGCCTCGATGCTGCCATTGACGGCCAGCATATTGGTCTGGATGGAGACCTGCGTGATGGCGTCCACGATCTTGTCGATCTTGCGGCTGACCAGCTCCAGCTCCTTGATCTGGTGCATGCTCTGCCGGGTGGAGTCTGAGCCCGAAGAAATGCTGCGCACCAGGGCGTCGATGTGCTGCTTGTTCTCGCCCATCAGTGACTTGATGGCTTGGGCACGCTCCTTGGCGGAACTGGCACGGGACTCGGCCAACTGCGCACCCTTTTCGATCTGCGTCACCGCTGCAGAGGACTCGGTGGCCGCGGCCGCCGAAGTTTGTGCACCCTTGCGAATCTGCTCCAGGGCAATCATGATCTGCGAGGCTGAACGGTTGATCTCCTGCACCGCGCTGGAGAGCTCCTCCGCGGCGGAAGCCACTTCCTCGGCGCTCTTGGAGATGTCGGTGGAATTCTTCAGTTCGTCGGCAATCTCGGACAGGTTGCCCGCCGTCTGCTCACACTCCTGCAGCGCGCGGCTCTGCTCGTCCACGGTCTTGGCCGATTCTTCGCAGGCCGAACTTTGCTGAGTGGCGGCTGCTGCAATCTGTTCGGCGCCGCGCAGCGCCTGCATGCAAGCCGTGTTGCTCTGACCCGCCGCCGCTGCGATCTCGGCCGCGCCCTCGACGATCTCACCGGCATCGCTGCGGATGCGGTCCAACTGTTCGAGGATCACCGAGCTCTTGTCGACCTCGGACTGGATGCCTTCGGCGGCATCGTTGATTCCTTCGGCGATCACTTTGACTTCGCTCTGGATCTGACCGACGAGTTCCTGGATCTGCTTGGCACTCTTTTCGCTGGTTTCGGCCAGGGTGCGCACCTCGTCGGCCACCACGGCGAAGCCCTTGCCGTGCTGCCCGGCGCGTGCAGCCTCGATGGCGGCATTCAGAGCCAACAGGTTGGTTTGGTCGGCAATGCGCCCAACGGCCTTGACGATGTCGCCGATGCTGGCGGCTTGACGCTCCAGCTCAGCCACCATCTTCACCGATTCGGCCTGGCGCTTGGCGGCTACGGTCACATTGGTGACGGTGGCGGCGACCTCCGTGTTGATTCGGCCGGCCATGTCGCGCATGCCCTCGGCCTTGCTCTCGGCCACCTTGACCGCGCTGAGCTGTCGGGTGATGGCGCCAGAGACTTGTGTGATGGCAGCCAGGGATTCCTGCGCAGCGCCGGAAGCCTCTTCGGCTCCGCTGGCAATCTGGTCCGATGCCCGCTTCAACTCTTCGCAAGCCGAGGCGGCTTCGTTGATGCCGGCCGACAGTTCGCTGCTGGCGGCGGCCACGCGCTCGGCGGCTTGCTGTTGTTTGGCCAGGGTGCGGGCCTTCTTGCGGTTGGCCTCTGCGTCGCGAGACATGCTGCGCGAGACCCCTTTGACCACCGGTGCATCGTCATGCGAAGCATGACTGTTGAGTTGGCCATTGGCCATGCCGTTGGCGATCGGGCCGCGGCCCCCTTCCGAATTCCTCGTCACCAGAGCCATCATCATCCTCCTGCGCGCCCCACGGGGCGACTGAAACAAGCCGGTTCGTCCGGCACCGTCTCTCGCGGGTTCGCCTGCATGTGGGCAGCACGGCCATTCCCGGTCGGACCATCCGCGACTCGACGGGGCGTCAGGCGTCACCGCGAATCAACGAGAGCAACTTGATTGGAGCCGCAAAGGCCGACAGGCGGTGCGATGAAGTGGTGAAGTTTTTATCCTTTATTTCAGTTTATGAATTTCACCTGTGCGCTTTTGATTGATTGGTGATTTTATAAATCAACAGAATAGATTTATTTGATTGTAATTCTGATCAATTTGTAAACAACTCAAGGATGCGGTCGAGGCCACCGGTCTCAATGGCCACCTGCGCCTGCTCCCGCACGCGCGGCTTGGCGTGGAAGGCCACGGAAAGCCCCGAGGCCGCCATCATGGGCAAGTCGTTCGCACCGTCGCCCACGGCGATGGCTTGATGGGGCTGCACACCATGCCGCTGGCAGGTCTGCAGGAGCATCCGGCGCTTTTCCTCGCCGTCGCAGATGTCACCCCAGGGCTGGTCCACCATGCGCCCGGTCAGGTGACCCTCGAATACCTCGAGCACATTGCTGCGAGATTCGTCGATCTGCAGCCGCGCGCATACGACATCGGTGAAGAAGGTGAAGCCGCCGCTGACCAGGAGCGTGCGCAGTCCCGCAGCCTTGCAGGCCTGCACCAGGGTTTGCGCGCCGGGGTTGAGTTGCATTCGCTTGTCCAAGACCTCCTGCAGCGCGCCCAGCGGTACTCCCTTGAGCAGCGCCACACGCCTGCGAAGACTGTCCTTGTAGTCCGTGATTTCTCCGCGCATGGCTGCTTCGGTGATGGCGGACACCTCGCCCTTGCGCCCTGCGGCATCGGCGATTTCATCTACGCATTCGATGTTGATCAGCGTGGAGTCCATGTCGAAGGCGATCAAGCCGAAGTCGCGCAGGCGCAGTGGGGTCGTGAGGTCGCGAAGGGTCAGGCCCGGGCTGAATTCGGTGCGCGGGGAGGGGCTCGGGTGTGAGTTGCTGGCGTTCATGAATAGGCTGGGGTCAGTTCGGCGTGGCCGCATCGGCTTTGGGGCTTCCCAGGGCGCGCAGCGTCTCGCGCACGAGCTGGGCGCGCTCGGCTGCGGTTTGGGTTGTGCGCTCAATGCGCAGCTTGTCATTGCCTGCGAGCCGAATGTCGCGGTGGCGCTGCACCAATTCGATGATGCGCATCGCATCCACCGGTGCGTTCGGGCGGAATGTGATGTGCACCAGCCGGGGGGCTGCGTCGATTTTCAACACGCCCCAGGGCTGTGCCAGCACCCGCAGGCGATGGGTATCGAAGAGGGTTTGGCCTTGCACAGGCAACTTGCCGAATCGGTCGGTCACTTCTTCTAGCAGCGCGTCCAACTGTTGCGCCGTGCGGGCTGTGGCCAGGCGCTTGTACAGGCTCAAGCGCGCATGCACGTCCCCGCAGTAGGCGTCAGGCAATAAGGCCGGGGCGTGCAGGTTCACGTCGGTGCCACCGCCGAACACGCCTCCCAGCGGATTCAGCAGGTCGGGCTCGCGGCCCGACTTCAGTGCCCGCACCGCCTCGGACAACATCTCGTTGTAGAGCTGAAAGCCGACCTCCATCATGTTGCCGCTTTGGTGCTCGCCCAGCACTTCGCCAGCGCCGCGAATCTCCAGATCGTGCATGGCCAGGTAGAAGCCGCTGCCCAGCTCTTCCATGTCCTGGATGGCCTGCAGCCTCTGGGCAGCCTGCTTGGTCAAACCTTCCACATCGGGCACCAGCAAGTACGCATAGGCTTGGTGGTGGCTGCGCCCTACGCGGCCGCGCAATTGGTGGAGCTGCGCCAGACCAAACTTGTCGGCGCGGCTGATGACGATGGTGTTGGCCGTGGGCACATCAATGCCGGTTTCGATGATGGTCGAGCACAGCAGCACGTTGTGGCGTTGCGCCACGAAGTCGCGCATCACGCGCTCCAGCTCCCGCTCGGGCATCTGGCCGTGGGCCACGGCAATGCGGGCTTCGGGCAGCAGTTCGGACAACTTGCTGCGCCGGTTTTCGATGGTCTCCACCTCGTTGTGCAGGAAGTAGACCTGACCGCCGCGCTTGAGCTCACGCAGCACCGCCTCGCGGATGGTGCCGCTGCCCTCATTGCGCACGAAGGTCTTGATGGCCAGGCGACGCTGCGGCGCCGTGGCGATCACACTGAGGTCGCGCAGGCCCTCCAGTGCCATGCCCAGGGTGCGCGGGATGGGCGTAGCGGTGAGCGTCAGCACATCCACCTCCGAGCGCAGGGCTTTCATGGCTTCCTTGTGCCGCACGCCAAAGCGGTGCTCCTCATCGATGATGAGCAGCCCCAGGCGGTTGAACTTCACATCCGCACTCAGCAGCTTGTGGGTGCCCACCACGATGTCCACCGTGCCGTCGGCCAGGCCCGCCATCGCCTCCTTGATTTCCTTGGTCGTGCGAAAGCGGCTCATCTCGGCCACCTTCACCGGCCACTTCGCAAACCGGTCGCTGATGTTCTGAAAGTGCTGCTCGGCCAGCAGCGTAGTGGGTGCCAACAGCGCCACCTGCTTGCCCGCGGTCACCGCCACGAAGGCCGCGCGCAAGGCCACTTCCGTCTTGCCGAAGCCCACGTCCCCGCAGATCAGGCGGTCCATGGGGCGCGGGCTGATCATGTCCTGGATCACCGCGTGGATGGCTGCGCGCTGGTCAGCCGTTTCCTCAAAGCCGAAGCTGGCAGCGAAGGCCTCGTAGTCGGACGCTGCATAGCGAAAGGCGTGACCTTCGCGGGCCGCGCGGCGTGCGTAGAGGTTCAGCAGTTCGGCCGCGGTGTCACGCACCTGCTCGGCCGCCTTGCGTTTGGCCTTTTCCCACTGGCCTGAACCCAGCTTGTGCAGCGGTGCTTCCTCGGCGCTCACGCCCGTGTAGCGGCCGATGAGGTGCAGTTGGGAAACCGGCACATACAGCGTGGCCTGGTCGGCATATTCCAGGTGCAGGAATTCCGAGGCACCGCCGTCTGCGCCGCCTGAAAGGTCGATGTTCACCAAGCCCTTGTAGCGTCCGATGCCGTGGTTGGCATGCACCACCGGGTCGCCTACCTTCAACTCCGACAGGTCCTTGATCAGCGCCTCGACGCTGGTGACCTGCTCCTGCTTCTTGCGGCGACGAGCCGTGGGGCTGGTGGAGAAGAGTTCGCTTTCGGTGATGAAGTCCAGCGGGGGCAGCGCCCCTTCGCGCAGCCAGCGAAAGCCTTCGGCCAAGTTGGCCGCGGTGATGCCCGCGCGTTCATCGCTGGCTTCGAATTCCGCCAGGCTGGCAACTGCCGGCATGGCCAGGCCGTGTTCGCGCAAGAGGTCCAGCAGGCTCTCGCGGCGGCCTTCGCTTTCAGCGGCAATCAGCACTCGGCTGCCACCCTGCCGGAGGTGATGCTCCAGCGCCGCCAGGGGCTCGGTGGCGCCGCGGTCCACGCCCACATCGGGCAGGCGCTGCACCCAGTCCAGCGGTTCTGACCCGCGCAGCGCCAGGCAGGCGTGGGCCTGTGTGCGGGCGTAGAACTCCTCCACTTTCTGGTACAGCGCTTCAGGCGGCAGGATCGGCCGTTCGGGGTCGTGCTGCAGGAAGCGGTGCCGCTCCCGCGTGTCTTGCCAGAAGCGCTCGAGAGACTCGTCCACCGCACCATGCAACACCAACTGGGCGGATGCGCCGGCGTAGTCGAAGATGGTGGCCGTCTCATCGAAGAACAGCGGCAGGTAGTACTCGATGCCGGCCGTGGCGATGCCCTGCGCCATGTCCTTGTAGACGCGCGATTTGGTTGGGTCACCCTCCAGGCGTTCGCGCCAACGGGACCGGAACGCCGTGCGGGCAGCCTCATCCATGGGGAATTCCCGACCGGGCAGCAAGCGCACTTCCGGCACCGGGTACAGGCTGCGCTGGGAGTCGGGGTCGAAGGTGCGGATCGAGTCGACTTCGTTGTCGAAGAGGTCCACCCGGTACGGCACGGCCGAGCCCATGGGAAACAGGTCAATGAGGCCACCGCGCACCGCATACTCGCCGGGCGACACCACCTGGCTGACATGCTGGTAACCCGCCAGCGTGAGTTGCGCCTTCAGCGCGGCTTCGTCCAGGCGCTGCTTCTGGCGGAACTCGAATGTGGTGGCCGCCAGAAAGGACGCCGGCGCCAGGCGAGCCAGGGCGGTGGTGGCCGGCAACAGCAACACATCAATATCGCGCGCAGAGTGCAGCCTCCACATCGTGGCCAACCGTTCCGAAATCAGGTCCTCGTGAGGACTGAAGCCGTCATAGGGCAGGGTTTCCCAATCGGGGAACAGAGCGGTGCGCAGTTCGGGGTCGAACAGGCTCAGTTCTTCCTGAAGGCGCGGCGCATCGGCGGGCTCGGCGGTGAAGATGACCAGGGGCACGCTGTGCGTCTTGCATTGGCGCGCGTGGCGGGCCAACAGCAATGAATCAGCCGAACCATGCGGTCGAGCAAGGGTGTAGCGCTTGCCAACAGCCAGCGCGGGTACGGTCAGGGGCATGGTGGGACTGGATTCTAGAATCCAGGGCTATGTCCGACTGGCGCCGTGCGCGAGCTTCACACCATCGCCCCCTAAGGGTGGCCCTGCTGCCCTGTGCCGGCCGGGGTGAACGCTCGGGCGCCGACCGCCCCAAGCAGTATGTGCAGGTGGCCGGGCGCAGCGTGGTGCACTGGACGCTGTCCGCTTTGGATCAACTGATGATGCGGGGCGA
>CAMCTE010000031.1 GCA_945878385.1 Azohydromonas lata NBRC 102462
AGCCCAACGATGTGCTGGTGCGGGCGATGGACCGCATCTTCATTCTGCACGCCGACCACGAGCAGAACGCGTCCACTTCGACCGTGCGCCTGTGCGGCTCTTCCGGTACGAACCCGTTTGCGGCCATTGCCGCCGGCGTGGCCTGCCTGTGGGGCCCGGCGCATGGTGGCGCCAACGAGGCTTGCCTGAACATGCTGGGCGACATCCAGCGCCAAGGCGGCGTGGAGAAGATCGGCGAGTTCATCAAGCAGGTCAAGGACAAGAATTCGAGCGTGAAGCTCATGGGTTTCGGCCACCGCGTGTACAAGAACTATGACCCGCGTGCCAAGTTGATGCGCGAGACCTGCCACGAGGTGCTGAGCGCCTTGGGCCTGGAAAACGACCCGCTGTTCAAGTTGGCCATGGCACTCGAAAAGATTGCGCTGGAAGACGAGTACTTCGTGGCTCGCAAGCTGTATCCGAATGTGGACTTCTACTCGGGCATCGTGCAGCGCGCCATCGGTATCCCCGTGCCGCTGTTCACCGCCATCTTTGCGCTGGCCCGCACGGTGGGGTGGATTGCGCAGTTGGACGAGATGATCGGCGACCCCGAGTACAAGATTGGGCGTCCGCGTCAGTTGTTCGTGGGCTCGGCACCGCGCAAGGTGGTGCCATTGGCGCAGCGCGGGTGATGTTCTGTTGATCGGCCCGCTCGCGGGCTTCTTGGCGGTTCAACGGGGCCCTCCACGGAAGTGTGAGGGCCTTGTTGTTGATGGAGGCCTTAAGCAGCAGCAGCGCGGTGCTCAATACTCAGCGGCCAAGCCCCGACCTGGGTGGCTTCCAGAATCACGGTTTCCACAACCGAGCCATCTTCGGCATAGCTCAGGTGGGTATTCCAGTCTTGTGATGCCTCGCGAACGATCGGCTTGTCGGAGAAGCGGATCACCAGCGTGTCTTCGTCTTCGAAGTAGGTGGTCTTCATGGCAAGGGCTCCCAGAGCGTCATCACAGTTTTGATGATCAGGTGGCGATCGATCACAGCGGCCACGCAAACCTGATTATCGTCACGATGGTCGAAACGGATGGAAATCCACATTCGCCTTGAATCTTTGAAGTGGAGTTGGCCCCTCTCGATCAGCTCGGTCAATTCAACCATGGACACTTCGCGCTGGGCCATGCGCTGCCTGGCGTGGTGGGTCAAGACCACATTCCGTCCGAATCTTTCGCTCTTCATGGCCCTGAAGTGTCAGGGCTGATGCAGAGCTTCAGCGGTGCTTGAGCACCTCCAAAGGGGTCACCTCGGCGAGCGAAGCACCGTTCCACTGGCGGCGAACGAAGGTGGCTACGGCCGCCACCTCCTGTGCCTGCAGCACATGGCCGAACGGAGGCATGCCGAAGGGACGCGGATGGCCTTCGGTGGCGGGGCCGAAGCCGCCTTCCTGGATGACGCGGATGAGGTTGGTGGCGGGGTCGCGCGCCACGCGGGGGCTGCCGGCCAGTGGGGGGTAGAGGCCGGGTACGCCCTGGCCCTCCTGGCCGTGGCAGGTGGCGCAGTGGTCGGCGTAGAGGCGTTCGCCCAGGGCCATGAGGGGGCCCGTGGGGGTGATGTTTCGGTTGTTGTTGGGCGAACTGGTGGGCAGGGTCGCCGAAGGCGGGGCCGGCTGTGCATGTGCCCGGGTTGGCGGTGGGTTGGCTTTGGCGGCGCTGGGCCTCGACAAAATCCACGTGGCCATCTCCTCCAGCGATTCGGCCGGCACATGTTGCGTGCTGCCCACCACCACTTCGGCCATCAAACCCAAGGCGGCACCTTGGCGTGAATGACCGGTCTTGAGGTAGGCCGTGAGGTCTTCCACTGTCCAGGCTCCAACATCGGTGCGGCCTTGCGGTGGCAGTGGCGGCGCGTAGGCACGGCCATTGGGCATCAGTTGACCGCTGAAGTCGTGCGTGGCGCTTTGCGCGCCCAGCGTGTTGCGAGTGGCGTGGCACGCCGAGCAGTGGGCCACACCCCGGCTGAGGTATTCGCCGCGGGGCATCGCAATGGGTGTGCTGGGCTCTTGCGGGTGGAAGTGCAGGGCGCGCCAGATGGCCAAGCCAGCTTGGGTGTTGGCGGGGAAGCGCAGGTTCGCGCGTGGTGCTGCTTGCCGCGCCGGTGGAAGGCTTTGCAGGTAGGCGTAGAGCGCATCGCTGTCTTTGCGCCGGATGTGGCTGAAGTTCTCGTAGGGAAAGGCGGGGTTGAGCAGCCGACCGTTGCGCGAACGGCCGTTGTGCAGGGCGCGCCAGAAGTCTTGTGAAGTCCACTGGCCCAAGCCGGTTTCCGGGTCGGGCGTGAGGTTGCCGCCGTAAACGGTGCCGAAGGGGGTGAGCAGTGCGCTGCCGCCGGCATAGGCAGCGCCACCGGGTGTGGTGTGGCAGCCTGCGCAGTTGCCGAGCAAGGCCAGTTCGCGGCCGCGCGAGATGAGGGCTTCGGCCTGTTGGGGGCCGGGTTGAAGGACCGTTGGTGTGGGGCCTTGGTGGTCGCCACGGAGGTTCAGCCAGGTGATGAGGGCGCTGGCGCTGGCCAGAGCCACGATGAGCAGGATGGACAGCGAGCGGCCTCTGCGGAATGTGGGCGCGGCGCCAGTAGGGTCCGAAGGCATGCCCGCTTTCGAGCGGCTCTTCATCTTGGAATACGCGGCGTGGCGCACTGCAGATCGCCGGCTTGGGCTGCGCCGGTTACTGCTGCAGCGGAAGCCGCGACCGGCTTCACGCTGGACAGGTAGGCCGACACCGCATGGATGTCGGATTCCTTCATGCGCAGGCTGACTGCCTTCATGCAATCCGGCTCGCGCGCGGCGCGCAGGCCATTGCGCCAGGCGCCCAATTGCGCGGTCAGGTAGTCCTTCGAAAGGCCCAGCAACCCAGGCGTGGCCGGCAAGACACCGCTCATGGCTTGGCCATGACACTGCACACAAGCAGGCAAGCGCAGGGCGGCATCGCCTTCGAAGATCAGCTGCTTGCCGCGCTGCAGGACTTCAGCGTTGACCGATGCGGGTTCGGGCGCCGGATAGGGCAAGTTCAGTGAAGCGAAGTGCGCTGCGATTTCCTGCAGATAGGCTGTGGAGAGCGGTTGCACCAGTTGCTTCATGACCGCATGGCCACGCCGCCCCTCCTTGAAGTTCATCAGCTGCTCAAACAGGTAACCTTGGGGCTTGCCGGCGATGCGGGGGAAGTAGCCGCTGGCGGTGGCCACGCCTTCGCGGCCATGGCAGGGCGTGCAGGCCTGCAGGCGCTGGGCCATGCTGTCTTCCACCCGCGGTGCGGCGTTGGTGGATGAAAGGGCGGCGGCTGCGGCCCCGGCCCCGATCAGGCACTTGGCCACCGCCCGGATGGTCTTGTGCCCGACGGCGTGGCGCGGGTTCATGGCGTGGCCTGCCCCGAGGTGGCCTTCAGGCTGTTTTCAAAGTGACGCTGCATCGCCTGGGTGGCGGCCTGGGCGTTGCCGGCCACGATGGCGGCCATGATTTGGCGGTGTTCGGTCAATGATTCCGACAGGCGCCCCTTCTTGAACAGCGAGTGGTGCCGATTGAGCTTCATGACCTTGCGCAAGTCGCCCACGATCTGGGTGCGCCAGCGGTTGCCCGCGAGTTCCAGCAATTTGAAATGGAAGGCTTCGTTGGTGGCGAAAAAGGCTTCGCGTTGGCGGGCCTGCTTTTCGAGTTGGTCGTGCAGGGCCTGAAGCTCTGCGAGGGCTTCCGGACGACCGGCGGCTGCAACTTCACCGGCGGCGTCACTTTCCAGTAGGGCCAGCAGGTGGTAGACCTGCTTCACATCATCGGTGGAAGGCTCGGTGACATAAGCGCCGCGGCGCACCTTCATGGTGACCAGGCCTTCGGTGGCCAGGACCTTCAAAGCCTCTCGCAGGGGGGTGCGGCTGATGCCCCAGGTGGCCGCCAGCTTCAGCTCGTCGATCCAGCTGCCAGCCTCAAGCTCACGGTTGAAGATCTGTTGGCGCAGGCGCTCGGCCACCTCTTCGTACAAGGCGCGCGGGGCGAGTGTGCTGGCGGCTGAAGCCATGTTCAGGAACGCTTGAAAGGTGGCTGCAAGTGATTCTGCATTTATAATTATGCATCACGAAACCCTGGTGATCCAGTCCCATCGGGGGCATCATCCGGGTGGTTCTGAGGAGTGTTCATGTCCGCCGACAACTTCAAGCCCGCCACGCTCGAACAGTGGGCCCAAGCCGCCGCCAAGTCCGCCCCAGGCGGCGATGTGGGCAAGCTCAACTGGGTGACTCCAGAAGGCATCACCGTCAAGCCGCTGTACACCGCACAGGACACGGCCGGCTTGCCGCATGCCGACACGCTGCCCGGCTTCGAGCCCTTCATTCGCGGCCCGCAGGCCACGATGTATGCCGTGCGCCCCTGGACCATCCGTCAGTACGCGGGCTTCTCCACCGCCGAAGACAGCAACCGCTTCTATCGCAAGGCCCTGGCTGCAGGCGGGCAAGGCGTGAGCGTGGCCTTCGATCTGGCCACCCACCGAGGCTATGACAGCGACCACCCGCGCGTGGTGGGCGATGTGGGCAAGGCGGGCGTGGCCATCGATTCGGTAGAGGACATGAAGATCCTCTTCGATGAGATTCCCTTGGACAAGGTGAGCGTGTCCATGACCATGAACGGCGCGGTGCTGCCGGTGCTGGCGGGTTATGTGGTGGCCGCCGAAGAGCAGGGCGTGTCGCAAGACAAGTTGAGCGGGACCATCCAGAACGACATCTTGAAGGAGTTCATGGTCCGCAACACCTACATCTACCCGCCCGAGCCCAGCATGCGGATCATCGGCGACATCATCGAGTACACGGCCAAGAACATGCCGAAGTTCAACTCGATCTCGATCAGCGGCTATCACATGCAGGAAGCCGGCGCCAATCAGGCGCTGGAGTTGGCCTTCACGCTGGCCGATGGCATGGAGTATGTGAAGACGGCCATGGCCAAGGGCCTGGATGTGGACGACTTCGCCGGGCGCCTGAGCTTCTTCTGGGCCATCGGGATGAACTTCTATCTCGAGATTGCCAAGATGCGCGCAGCGCGGCTCTTGTGGTGCCGCATCATGAAGGGTGTGGGCGCGAAGAACCCCAAGAGCCTGATGCTGCGCACGCACTGCCAGACCTCGGGCTGGTCGCTGACCGAGCAGGACCCCTACAACAACATCGTGCGCACGACGATGGAGGCGATGGCCGCGGTGTTCGGCGGCACGCAATCGCTGCACACGAATTCCTTTGACGAGGCCATTGCGCTGCCCACCGAGTTCAGCGCGCGCATTGCCCGCAACACGCAGTTGATCATTCAGGAAGAGTCCCACATCACGAATGTGATCGATCCCTGGGCGGGTTCCTACATGATGGAAAAGCTGACCCAGGACATGGCCGATCAGGCCTGGGCCATCATCGAAGAGGTGCAGGCCATGGGCGGCATGACCCGCGCAGTGGACAGCGGTTGGGCCAAACTGAAGATTGAGGCATCGGCGGCCGAGAAGCAGGCGCGCATCGACAGCGGCAAGGATGTGATCGTGGGCGTCAACAAGTACAAGTTGGCGCAGCAGGACCGCGTGGACATTCTGGAAGTGGACAACGTGAAGGTGCGCGAGGGGCAGATTGCGCGGCTGCAGCAGATTCGCGCCACGCGCGATGGTGCGCGTGTGCAGGCGGCCCTGGATGCCCTGACGGACGCGGCGGCTTGTGGCCAAGGCAATTTGCTGGACCTGTCGATTCATGCCATCCGCCTGCGGGCCACGGTGGGCGAGGTGAGCGATGCGCTGGAGAAAGTTTTCGGGCGCCACCGCGCCGACATTCAAAAGGTGACCGGTGTGTATGCCGCTGCCTATGACTCGGCCGAAGGCTGGGACAAGCTCAAGGGCGAGATTGCGGCCTTTGCCGAAGAACAGGGTCGCCGGCCGCGCGTGATGATCGCCAAGCTGGGGCAGGACGGGCACGACCGCGGTGCCAAGGTGGTGGCCACGGCCTTTGCTGATCTCGGCTTCGATGTGGACATGGGCCCGCTGTTTCAGACGCCCGAGGAATGCGCGCGTCAGGCCATCGAGAACGATGTGCATGCGGTGGGCGTGTCCACCCTGGCCGCCGGCCACAAGACCCTGGTGCCGGCCATCATCGAGGAACTCAAGAAACAAGGCGCCGACGACATCATCGTGTTCGTGGGCGGCGTAGTTCCCAGGCAGGATTACGACTTCCTGTTCGAGGCCGGTGTGAAGGGCGTGTATGGCCCGGGCACGCCGATTCCGGCCAGCGCCAAGGATGTGCTGGAGCAGATTCGCAAGGCGCAGGCTTGACCTGGAAAATGGGGTCAGACACCCTTTTTTGCAGGATGAAAAATGGAGTCTGACCCCATTTTTTCGGCGCTGGTGGGCGAGCCGGGGGCGGCGCAGCGGCGTGCCATGGCCAAGGCCATCACGCTGCTGGAAAGCACGCGGGCGGACCACCGCGTGCGGGCCGACGAATTGCTCGATGCGGTGTTGCCTCGCGCGGGGCGGTCGTTTCGCCTGGGCATCAGCGGCGTACCGGGGGTGGGCAAGAGCACCTTCATCGAGGCCCTGGGCCTGTTCCTGATTGCGCAGGGGCACCGCGTGGCGGTGCTGGCGGTGGACCCTTCATCGACGGTCAGCGGTGGCTCCATTCTGGGCGACAAGACGCGCATGGAGCACCTGAGCGTGCACCCGCAGGCCTTCATACGGCCCAGCCCCAGCAGCGGCAACCTGGGCGGCGTGGCCGAGAAGACCCGCGAGTGCATGCTGGTGTGCGAGGCCGCGGGCTACGACATCGTGATCGTCGAAACCGTGGGCGTGGGCCAGAGCGAAACCGCCGTGGCGGGCATGACCGACATGTTCGTGTTGATGCAACTGCCCAATGCCGGAGACGAGTTGCAAGCCATCAAGAAGGGCGTGATGGAGTTGGCCGATCTGGTGGTGATCAACAAGGCCGACATCGACCCAGATGCGGCCACCCGGGCCCAGGCGCAAATACAGTCGTCGCTGCGTTTGTTCGGGCTTCACGGCAACCCTGACCATGCGCACCACGACGAAACCGTGTGGCACCCCACGGTGCTGCCCATCAGTGCCCTGAAGGTGCAGGGGCTGGAGCTATTTTGGGACACCGTGCAGCGCTTTCGGCAACTGCAGGATCAAGGTGATCGCTTGGCGGCCAGGCGGGTGCGGCAGGCCCAGGCCTGGATGTGGGAGCGCATCGAGGCCGGGTTGCACCAGCGCTTTCGCGAGCACGCCGCAGTGAAGGCCGCGCTGCCCGAGATGATTCGCGCGGTGACGCAGGGCACGGTGGCGGCATCGGTGGCCGCGCGTCGGCTGCTGGACCGTATGAACTGAACAGATTCATTGAATAGGAGAACCCCGATGCATGACATCCAACAGATGCTCGAGGAAAAGAGGGCCAAGGCCCGGTTGGGCGGTGGCGAAAAGCGCATCGCGGCCCAGCATGCCAAGGGCAAGCTGACCGCGCGGGAGCGGCTGGAACTGCTGTTCGACGAAGGCACCTTTGAAGAGTGGGACATGTTCGTCGAGCACCGCTGTGTGGACTTCGGCATGGCCGACAACAAGATCCCGGGCGATGGGGTGGTGATCGGCTACGGCATGATCAATGGCCGTCTGGCTTTCGCCTACAGCCAGGACTTCACCGTGTTCGGCGGCGCCTTGTCGGAAACGCATGCCGAGAAGATCTGCAAGATCATGGACCAGGCGATGAAGGTGGGCGCACCGGTGATCGGCCTGAACGATTCAGGCGGTGCACGCATTCAGGAAGGCGTGGCTTCGCTGGGCGGCTACGCCGATGTATTTCAGAAGAATGTGATGGCCTCGGGTGTGGTGCCGCAGATCAGCATGATCATGGGGCCTTGCGCAGGTGGCGCGGTCTACAGCCCATCGATGACCGACTTCATTTTCATGGTCAAGGATTCGTCCTACATGTTCGTCACCGGCCCCGAGGTGGTGAAGACGGTGACGCACGAGGAGGTGACGGCTGAAGAGTTGGGTGGTGCCCTCACCCACACCACCAAGAGCGGCGTGGCCGACCTGGCCTTCGAGAACGATGTGGAAGCGCTGCTGATGCTGCGCCGTTTCTTCAACTACCTGCCGCTGAACAACCGCGAGAAGCCGCCGGTGCGGCCCAGTGGCGATGCGCCCGAGCGGCTGGATTATTCGCTCGATACGCTGGTGCCGGACAACGCCAACAAGCCCTACGACATCAAGGAGTTGATCGTCAAGGTGGTGGACGACGGCGACTTCTTCGAGTTGCAGCCCGATTACGCCGCCAACATCGTGATCGGCTTTGGCCGCATGGAAGGCCAAACGGTGGGTGTGGTGGCCAACAACCCGCTGGTGTTGGCCGGGTGCCTGGACATCAAGAGTTCGATCAAGGCCGCGCGCTTTGTGCGCTTTTGCGATGCGTTCAACATTCCCGTGATCACCTTCGTGGATGTGCCGGGCTTCATGCCGGGTACCTCACAGGAATATGGCGGCATCATCAAGCATGGTGCCAAGCTGCTTTACGCCTATGCCGAGTGCACGGTGCCCAAGGTCACGGTGATCACCCGCAAGGCCTATGGCGGGGCCTATGACGTGATGGCCTCCAAGCACCTGCGCGGGGATGTGAACTTCGCCTGGCCCAATGCCGAGATTGCGGTGATGGGCGCCAAGGGCGCGGTGGAGATCATCTTCCGCGAGGACAAGGGCGACCCGGCCAAGCTGGCCGCACGCGAGGCGGAATACAAGGCGCGATTCGCCAACCCGTTCGTGGCGGGCGCTCGCGGCTTCATCGACGATGTGATCCAGCCGCATGAAACGCGCAAGCGCATTTGCCGCTCGCTCAAGATGCTCAAGGACAAGAAGCTGGAAAACCCGTGGCGCAAGCACGGCAACATTCCGCTGTGATGGGTTGGAGGACTTACACCATGTTCAAGAAGATCCTGATTGCCAACCGCGGAGAGATCGCGTGCCGAGTCATCAAGACCGCGCGCAAGATGGGCATCGCCACCGTGGCGGTGTATTCCGAAGCCGACAAGGACGCGCGGCATGTGGAGCTGGCCGACGAGGCGGTGCTCTTGGGCCCGGCGCCTTCGCGCGAGTCGTACCTGGTGGCCGACAAGATCATTGCGGCTTGCAAGGCCACGGGCGCCGAAGCGGTGCACCCGGGCTACGGCTTCCTGTCGGAGAACGAAGCCTTCGCCAAGCGCTGCGAGGAAGAGGGCATCGTCTTCATCGGGCCGAAGCATTATTCGATTGCGGCCATGGGCGACAAGATTGCGTCCAAGAAGCTGGCCAACGAGGCCCGGGTCAACACCATTCCCGGCTACAACGACGCCATCGACACGCCCGAACAGGCGGTGGAGATTGCGCGCGGCATTGGCTACCCGGTGATGATCAAGGCCAGCGCCGGCGGTGGCGGCAAGGGCCTGCGGGTGGCCTTCAACGACAAGGAAGCGCATGAGGGCTTCTCTTCGTGCCGAAATGAGGCCCGCAACAGCTTCGGTGACGACCGCGTCTTCATTGAAAAGTACGTGCTGGAGCCGCGCCACATCGAGATTCAGGTGCTGGGCGATGCACACGGCCAAGTCGTGTACCTGTGGGAGCGTGAGTGCTCCATCCAGCGCCGCCACCAGAAGGTGATCGAAGAGGCGCCTTCGCCCTTCATCAGCGAGGCCACGCGCAAGGCCATGGGCGAGCAGGCGGTGGCGCTGGCCAAGGCGGTGAAGTACCAGAGCGCGGGCACGGTGGAGTTCGTGGTGGGCAAGGACCAGGACTTCTACTTCCTGGAGATGAACACCCGGCTGCAGGTGGAGCACCCGGTCACTGAGTGCATCACCGGGCTGGACCTGGTGGAGCAGATGATTCGCGTGGCTGCGGGCGAAAAGCTGGCCTTCACGCAGGAGCAGATTGCCCGAGACGGTTGGGCCATCGAGTGCCGCATCAACGCGGAAGACCCCTTCCGCAATTTCCTGCCCTCCACTGGGCGCCTGGTGCGCTACCAGCCGCCGGCGCAGAACTTGGAGCAGGGCCGCAACACCCTGCAGGGCGCTGCCTACGACAACGGGCACTATGGCGGCGTGCGGGTGGACACGGGTGTGTACGAGGGCGGCGAGATTCCGATGTACTACGACTCGATGATCGCCAAGCTGATCGTGCACGGGCGGGACCGGGATGAAGCGATCGCCAAGATGCGCGAGGCACTCAATGGCTTCGTGATCCGCGGCATCAGCAGCAACATTCCTTTCCAGGCGGCGCTGCTGGCGCATCCGAAGTTCGTCAGTGGCCAGTTCAACACGGGCTTCATCGCCGAGCACTATGGCAAGGGCTTTCGCGCAGAGGATGTGCCGCATGACGACCCGGCGTTCCTGATTGCGATTGCCGGCTTCGTGCGCTGCAAGGCGCGGCACCGGGCCTCGGGCATCAGCGGCCAGTTGCCGGGTCATGAGGTGGCCCACATCGGCAACTTCGTGGTGGTGGTGTTGGGCGAAGAGGGCCGGCACGAGTACCATCAGGTGCAGGTGGGGGAGTTCGACCCGGTGGCCGGCAAGGCCGATGTGAAAGTGGATGGCCGCACCTTTGCCATTCAAAGCCGTACCAAGCTGGGCGAGATCTTGATGGTGGGCACTTTCAACGGACTACCGTTTTGTGCCCAAGTCGAGCGCGGTTCGGCCAAGCAGCCACTGGCACTGCGCATCGCCCACAACGGCACGGCCATACAGGCGCTCGTGCTTTCGCCGCGGGCGGCCGAGTTGTTCAAGCTGATGCCCTACAAGGCACCGCCGGACCTGTCGAAGTTGTTGCTGTCGCCGATGCCAGGCCTGTTGGTACAGGTGGCCGTGCAGCCAGGGCAGAAGGTGTTGGCGGGTGAGAAGCTGGCCGTGATCGAGGCGATGAAGATGGAGAACATCCTCACCGCCACGCAGGACTGCGTGGTCAAACAGATCAAGGCAGGTGCGGGTGAGAGCCTGGCGGTGGACCAGGTGATCATCGAATTCGAGTGAGTGCAGGCGCCCACGGCGCGAATGCAACCAGTGACACAGCAGGATCAGGGAATGAGCCAGACCAAACCGTTTCGCATTCTGGGCATCCAGCAGGTGGCCATCGGCGGGCCCAGCAAGGACAAGCTGCGCAGCCTGTGGGTGGACATGCTGGGGCTGCAGGTCAAAAGCACCTTCGTGAGTGAGCGCGAGAATGTGGATGAAGACATCTGCGCGCTGGGCTCAGGCCCGTCGGCCGTGGAGGTGGACCTGATGCAGCCGCTGGACCCCGAGAAGAAGCCGGCGGTGCACACCACGCCGCTGAACCACATTGGCCTGTGGGTGGACGACCTGCCCAAGGCGGTGGAATGGATGACGGCCAACGGCGTGCGTTTTGCGCCTGGCGGCATCCGCAAGGGGGCGGCCGGTTACGACATCACCTTCATCCATCCCAAGGGGAATGAAGAATTTCCCGTGGGGGGAGAGGGCGTCTTGATCGAGTTGGTGCAGGCGCCGGCGGAGGTGATTGCTGCATTGGGTTGAGCCATGAATCGGGGTCGGTTCATAGAATAGAGTCTATGAAAGCCACCTTCCGCCAACTGAAGCTGTTTTTGGCGCTGGCCGAAACAGGCAGCGTGACGGCGGCGGCGCGGGCGATGCATGTCACGCAGCCCACGGCCTCCATGCAGCTCAAGGAGCTCACCGAATCGGTGGGCTTGCCACTCTATGAAGTGGTGTCGCGGCGGGTGCAGCTCACCGATGTGGGCCTGGAGTTGGCCAAGACTGCGCGGGCCATGGTCAGCCAGTGGAGCGCCTTCGAGCAGGTGGTGGACGGGGCAAGGGGCCTCACCCGCGGGCGCCTGCGGGTGGCAGTGGTGAGCACGGCCAAGTACTTCATGCCGCGCCTGATCGGTGGGTTCTGCAAGCGCCACCCGGCCATCGATGTGTCGATTGAAATTCTCAACCGCGATGGCGTGGTGGGCCGCTTGCGCGAAGACATGGACGACCTTTACATCATGTCCACGCCGCCCCTGGACCTGCAGCTGGAGGATGTGGTGTTCCTGCGCAACCCCTTGGTGGTCATTGCTCCAGCCTCCGACCCTTTGCTGCGGCGTGGGGAACTGGAGCTGTCGGCTTTGTCTGCACAGCGCTTCATCTTGCGCGAAAGCGGTTCGGGTACTCGGATGGCTGTGGATCAGCACTTCAAGCGGGTGCGCTTTCATCCCAAGGTGCGGCTGGAGTTGGGCAGCAACGAGGCGATCAAGGAAGCGGTGGCTGGCGGTCTGGGCATGGGTGTGATTTCCAGCCATGCGCTGCACGGCAGGGCACGCGAGCATGGCGTGGCGGTGCTGCCCGTGGCGGGTTTTCCGATCCCTTCGCAATGGCACATCGTGCACCCGGCCGCGCGCAGCCTGTCGCCGATAGCGGCAGCGTTCAAGGCGCAGTTGTTGCGGCAGGTGAAGTCCGGGCCTGAGCGACCCACACGCTGAATGACCATGTCCCATCTGAACTATCGCCATCTGCATTACTTCTGGGTGGTGGCCAAGGAGGGCGGCATGGCCCGAGCGGCCGAGCGCCTGGGTATGGCCGTGCAGACGGTGAGCGCACAGGTTCGTGAACTGGAGAAGTCTCTGGGGCATCAGCTTCTCAAGCCCCAGGGGCGCGGCGTGGCACTGACCGAGGCCGGGCGCGTGGCCTTTGAGCGGGCCGAGGAAATCTTTCAGATCGGGCAAGCCATCACGCGCGAGGTGCGGCAGGCGGCATCCAGCGAAACGGTGAGGCTGACGGTGGGCATGTCGGATGGGCTGTCCAAGTTGGCCGCGCATGCCTTGCTGGAGCCCGTGCTGCACACGCCGGGCCTCAAGCTGGTGTGCCACGACGGTGAATTCGACGAACTGATGGCCGAATTGGCGCTGCACCAACTGGACATGGTGCTGGCCGGGGAGCCTGCTCCCCACAACCCCAACCTGAAGGTCAGCAGCCGGCTGTTGGTGTCCTCTCCGGTGGCCTGGTGTGGTCCGTCGTCCTTGGTGACCAAATCGAAGATGGCCGACTTCCCGCAGTGCCTGAGTCAGTTGCCGGTGCTGCTGCCCACGGGGCACTCACCCCTGCGCAATGCCCTGGACGCCTGGTTCGACACCCAAAATTTGTCGCCACGCGTGGTGGCGGAATTTGAGGACAGCGCGCTGCTGTCGGTGTTTGCCGCGCGTGGCATGGGCGTGTTTCCGATCAGCACCCTGGGGCTTGGGGATTTGCAGTTGGTGCGCGGCTTGCGGGTGCTGGCGCAAACGGAAGTGACCGAGGACGTTCACGCCATCGTCACCCGGCGTTCGCAGCACCATCCGCTGGTCAAGCGCGTGATCAACGGTTCGTGACAGGGAGCCCGCGCGCTGCGCTGGCGCACTCATCGCAGGAATCGCACGAATCGTACTAAGCGCACGAACCGGACGAATCGGACGAATCGGAAGAATCGGAAGAATGGACCGTTGATGGGGTGTCCGGTCAGGTCAGGCGTTCGCGCAGGGTGACCACCACCGCAGTCAGCGCGAGAAGAAACAGGTAAATCTTGCCCGCATGTGCGGCCAGCAGGCGCACCGTCTTGTCTTCAAAGGTGCGGCGGCGCACAGGCAAGGCGCTGGCAACAGGGTTGGGTGCGTTCACACGATCTCCTTGTGTGGGGCCGTTGATGGCCAGCAGCAGGAGAGCGAAGTGTGGGTGTCTGATGGAATTGACGTCAATCCAAGACAACACTGCGCGCAGGGTTGAGACGGCACCAAGGGCCCAGTGTGCACGCGGACCGAGGCTGCGCTTCTTGGTTCTCAGGACGAGTCGGCGGCCGAGCGAAGACGCTCCCGCAATTCGCGCTTGAGCACCTTGCCGTACCCGTTCTTGGGCAGTTCCAGCACGAATTCGTAGCGCTTGGGGCGCTTGAATCGGGCGATGCGGGACAGGCACCAAGCATCCAGCGCTGGTGGGTCGGGTGGGTGCGCTGTTTGCAACACGACAAAGGCCACAACCGCTTCGCCCCATTCGGGATGCGGCTCACCCACAACGGCCACCTCGGCCACGCCGGGGGCCTGCAGCAAGACTTCCTCCACTTCCCGCGGGTAGATGTTGGAGCCGCCGCTGATGATGAGGTCTTTGCTGCGGTCTTTGAGGGTGATGAAGCCGTCGTCATCCAGGCTGCCCATGTCGCCCGTCCACAGCCACCCATCGCGAACCGCGGCCGCAGTGGCTTCGGGGTTGCGCCAGTAGCCGGCCATGACGGAATCGCCCTGCACCAACACCTCTCCGATTTCGCCCGTGGGAAGGTCGTGTCCCTGTTCGTTGGCCACGCGGACGCGAACAGGCGTTTGCGCCACGCCGATGGAGGCGATGCGCTGGGCGTGTCGTGGGTGAGTGGCGTCTGCCAGATGATGGCGGCCCAGCACGGTGCCGGTCATGGGCGTTTCGCCCTGGCCGTAGATTTGTACGAAGCGAGGACCCATCACGGCCATGGCGCGTTGGATGTCAGCCGCATACATGGGAGCACCGCCATAGACGATGGTCTTGAAGGTGCGGGCGCATTCTTCATGGGTGGCGCCACGCGCGGTGGCTTCGGCCACGATGCGGTTGACGATGGTGGGTGCGGCAAACAGCGAAAGGGGGCCCAAGCGATGGCCGAGGTCAAAGAGCTCAGCCGCATCAAAGCCGCCGGAATCCGGCACCACATGCCGGGCACCGGCCATGAGATGCGGTACCGCATAGATGCCGGCACCGTGCGACATGGGCGCAGCGTAGGCGATGTGGTCGGTTGATCCGATGGGGTCGACATCGACAAAGTAGCCCATGCCCATGGTGCGCAGGTTGCGGTGCGTGATCATCACGCCCTTGGGGCGACCGGTGGTGCCGCTGGTGTAGAACAGCCACGCCAGATCGTCGGCCTGTCGTTCGACGGGGGGAGAGGGTGCGGCCCCCAGGACTGCTGGTGGTGGGGCCCTCAGGAACCAGGCCTCATGCGCGTCGATGTCGATCTGTTGATCGACGCCACTGAAACGCGCAGGCCCGGTGTTGTCGTCACCTTGGCCCATCACATCGGCGCTCACGAAGGCCCAACGGGCCTGCGCATGGTCGATGATCCATTGGGCCTCATGGGGATGCAGCTTGGCGTTGATGGGCACCACCGCCAAGCCCGCCCACCAGGCGCCCAGCATCACCTCCAGGTAGCGCACATGATTGCGCATGAACAGGGCGATGCGGTCGCCCGGCTTCAGGCCGGCCGCCGTGAAATGACCGGCGAGGTGGGCTGCCGAGTGCGCCCACTGGGCATGGGTGCTGTGCAGCCGACCGCCCCGAAAAATGGCGGGAGATTCGGGGGCGGCCCGTGCCCGCTGTTCCAGCAGATGGGCAAGGTTCATGAGCGCCCCCGTTCGCTGACCTCAGGTCAAGGCCAGGGACAACCAAGGGAAGGCGCACACCAACAGCAACACCAGGAACATCGCGCCCACAAAGGGCAGGGCTCCGGCGAAGATGCTTTCCACCGACACCTTCGGGTCGTTCAAGGTGGATTTCACGGTGAACACCGAAATGCCGAAGGGCGGCGTCAGAAGCCCCATCTCCACCGCCAAGACCGTGATCACGCCGAAGTGGATCATGTTGAAGCCGAAGGCCTGTGCAATGGGCGCTGCCACGGGCGTCATGATCAACAGGATGGAGCTGGAGTCCAGAATCATGCCCAGCAGCAGCACGATGCCGATGTACAGCGCCAGGAAGCCATAGGGGCCCAGCCCTGCATCACGCACCAGTTCGCTGATGGCCACCGGTACCCCGGCCACGCTGAGCATGCGGCTGTAAAAAGCCGCGGCCACGAGCAGGATGAGGATGGTGCAGGACACGCTGCCGGTTTCGTGCAGCACGCGCCACAGGTTTCCCTGGCCCAGCGAGCGGCGCATGAGCGCTATCAGCAGGGCACCCGCCGCACCCACGCCGCCGGCTTCCGTGGGGGTGAAAAAGCCGGTGTACAGCCCCCCCAAGACCAAGGCCACCAGGGCGGCAATCGGCACCAGCTTGGAGACCATCTCCAGCTTGGTGAGCGTGATGTCCACCTGCTGGGCACGGCGCAGCGCCATTTCCTTTTGAAGGTCGAACACCGCGCCCGGGGTGTACTTGGCCATCAGCATGATCATCGCAGCGAAGACGATGGCCAGCATGAAGCCCGGGATGACGCCGGCGATGAACAGGGTGCCGATGGATTGCTCGGCCAGCACGCCGTAGATGATCATCAGCAGGCTGGGCGGAATCATCATGCCCAGGACCGAACTGCCGGCCACGGTGCCGGTGGCGAAGGTGGTCTTGTAGCCGTGGCGCACCATCTCGGGCACGGCCACCCGGGTGAACACGGCGGCTGAGGCAATGGATACGCCCGTGACGGCAGCAAACACGGTGTTCGCGGCCACCGTGGCCACACCCAGGCCGCCGCGTACTTTGCGCAGCAGGAATTCCGCAACGGTAAAGGTGTCCTTGCCCACATTGGAGATGCTGACCAGCAGGCCCATCAGCACGAACAGCGGGATGGTGGCGAAGATGTAGTCGGCAATGCCGTTGTAGGCGGCCATGTAGAGCAGGCGCATGGCCATGTCGACGTTGTCGCGCACGAGCCAAACACCGAAGAAGCCCACGGCCAACAGAGCCACACCGATGTGCACGCCCAGCAGCACCAGCAGCACCAGCCCGCCGATCAGCAGGCCGCCCAGTCCGAGATCGCTCATGCGCCGCCTCCAAGGGGGTCTTCAGCTGCAGCCACTGAGCCGTGGCGCCGCAGGATGCCGGGGATGGTGAGCAAGTAGCACACCGAAGCGGCGGCCGAGCCCGCCACGATCAGGCCGCGGAAGGGCCAGGCCGGCAAGCTGTACACGCCTTGCACACCGTAGAACTCAGAGGATGCCAGGGAGTTGCGAAGCTCGGGCCAGGCGATCGCCGCCAGCGCACCAAAGAGCGCAGCCCCTACGGCAGCATTCAGCACGTCCAGCGCGGTGACTGCTGCGGGACAGCGCTTGGCGATCAGGTTGAGCAGGAAATCGCTGCGCGTCATACGGCCGCTGCACACGGCAGCAGCCAGTTGCAGGAACACGATCGAGGCGACCGATCGTGCGGAGAATTCCGCCACGCCCGTGATGGGCGCATTCAGGAAGTCGCGC
>CAMCTE010000032.1 GCA_945878385.1 Azohydromonas lata NBRC 102462
GTAAAAACAGCTGTGCCGACCGGTATGGCAGGCGATACCCGGATCATGTCCGAGTTGTGTGACCTTCAGAAGAAGGACATCGCCGTCGCAGTCCAGGCGCAGTTCATGCACCTGCTGCACATGGCCGCTTTCCTCGCCCTTGTGCCACAGCCGCCCGCGGGAGCGGCTCCAATAGACAGCGCGGCCCTGCTGAGCAGTCAGTTCCAAAGCCTCGCGGTTCATCCAGGCCATCATCAAGATGTTCCCCGTGGAGGCTTCCTGCGCAATGGCCGGAACCAGCCCGTCGGCGTCCCACTTGATGTCATCCAGCCAATTCATGCCTCAAGTGTAGCCACCACCCCACATCGACCTCCCCAACCCCAACGGCAGATCAGGCAGCTGCCTGGGCCGAGTTCTCCAGGGTCAGCGGGCCCTCATGGCCCCATTCCTGGGCAAACCATCGCAGAACCGGCAAGGTGCCCGGCAGCACCGGCGACACCCCCACCGGCAGGCCGCACCAGGCCATCTGCTGACCCTCCCGCATCTCGAATTCACCCTCCCAGTCGTACACCTTGCAGAAATGCAGGCGCACGCGGGCATGGGGGTAATCAAACAATTCCTGCTGCCAGGGGTGGACCGCGCCGATGGTGATGCCCAGTTCTTCGTGCAATTCACGCGCCAGGGCCTGTTCCACGGTTTCCCCAGGCTCAAACTTGCCGCCCGGGTATTCCCAATAGCCCGCATAGACCTTGCCCGGGGGCCGGCTGGTCAGCAGAAACCGGTACTCGCGACCCTGGTCATCGCGCTGCACCAGAATGCCCACCGCCACATCGGTGGCCGGCGCCTGGGCCACGCGCTGTGCGCCGTCCACTGCAGTGACGGTGGGCGGCAGTTCGTCGGCAGGGTTGTCGCTGGTCATACCCGGTCCAGCCCGTCGGGCGGCGGCGCGTCGTTGGGCGCTGCCGCGGCCCCTGTGCCGAGGTGGGCGTGATCGCTGCGGTGCTCGCGCCCAGCCCAATCCCGTGCGAACTGCCAGGCCACCCGCCCGCTGCGCGAACCTCGCTGGAGCGCCCATACCAGCGAGGGTTGCCGCGCCGCGGCCATGGCCGCTTCGTCACAGCCAAAGTGACGCAGCCATTGGGCCACGATGGCCAGGTACTCTTCCTGGCTGAAAGGGTAGAAACTCAGCCACAAGCCGAAGCGCTCGGACAGCGAAATCTTCTCCTCGATCACCTCGCCGGGGTGCACCTCGCCGTCTTCGGTGTGGGTGTAGGTGAGGTTGTCCTTCTTGTATTCGGGCAGCAGGTGGCGCCGGTTGCTGGTGGCGTACACCAGCAGGTTGTCGGCCGCGGCGGACACGGTGCCGTCGAGCACCGACTTCAGGGCCTTGTAGCCCGGCTCGCCCTCATCGAAGGACAGGTCGTCGCAGAAGATGATGAAACGCTCGGACCGGTCCGCAATCAGGTCGGCGATGTCGGGCAGGTCGGTGAGTTCGGCCTTGTCCACTTCGATCAGGCGCAGGCCCTGTGCGGCGTATGCCTGCAGGCAGGCCTTGATGAGCGAGCTCTTGCCTGTGCCCCGCGCGCCGGTCAGCAGCACATTGTTGGCCGGGCGCCCGTGCACGAACTGTTCGGTGTTGCGCACCAAGCGCTCTTTTTGCCCGTCCACCTCCTGCAGGTCCTGCAGTGCGATGGAGGCCACCTGCCGCACCGGTTGCAGGAAACCCACGCCGTTCTTGCGTCGCCAGCGGAAGGCGATGCTCGCGCCGAAATCGGGCGCAGCGGCCGGCGCGGGCATCAGGTGCTCGAGCCGGTTGATCAGGTCATGGGCGCGCTGCAGCAGGTGCTGCAGATCGGAAGAATCAGCCATCAGGCCAGTGTAGCCAGGGCGCCGAGGCGGTTGAGTGCCAGCTCGTACAAGGCCACATAGTGGCGCGCAGCCAAGTCCCAATCAAAGCGCTGCTGCATGGCGCGGTGCTGCACCCGGGCCCACTGCTCGGGCCGGGTCCACAGCAGGTGGGCACGGCGCAGGGCGGCCTCGAATGCACCTGCTTCAAAGCGATGAAAGGCAAAGCCCGTGGCCTGGTCGTCCTCCAGGGATTCCAGCGTGGAGTCGGTTACCGTGTCTGCCAAACCGCCCACGTGGTGCACCAGGGGCAAGGCGCCATAGGCCATGGCATAGAGCTGGGTCAAGCCGCAAGGCTCGAAACGAGAGGGCACGAGCACCACATCGGCTGCGGCGAATACGCGGTGCGCCAAGGCCTCGTCGTGTGCGCGCAGCAAAACCGCCTGACCGGGGTAGGCCTGGGCCGCGGAGGCGAAACCGGCTTCGAGCGCCGCATCACCCTGCCCCAGCACCACCAACTGCGCGCCGTGCTGCAGCACCTGCGGCAGCACCTGCAGCAGCAGGTCCAGACCCTTCTGGCTGGTCAGGCGGCTGACCACCGCCATCAGCATGGCACGCGGGTCGAGCCGCAGGTGGTGGGCCTGCTGCAGCGCGGCCTTGCACGCGGCCTTGCCGCGCAGGTCCCGCACATCAAAGCGATGCGGCAGGTGAGAGTCGATGCTCGGATGCCAGACTCCGTAGTCGACGCCATTGAGGATGCCGGCCACACCGCCACGGTGGGCGCGCAGCACACCGTCCAAACCGCAGCCCATGGCGGGGTCCAGGATTTCCAGCGCATAGCTGGGGCTGACCGTGCTCACCGCCTGGGCATGGTGCAAGCCGGCTTTCATGAAGGACACCTGCCCCCAGAATTCGACGCCGTCCACGTTCCAGGCCGCCTGCGGCAGGTCCAGGTCGAGGAAGGACTGCGCGGGGAACAAGCCCTGATAGGCCAGGTTGTGGATCGTCATCACGCTGGCTGCAGGCTGCCCGGCGTGGGCCAGGGCCGCTGGCACCAAGCCGGCGTGCCAATCATGTGCATGCACCACATCGGGCTTCCACGCGGTGTCGGTTCCACGGGCCAGGGCGCGCGCTGCCCAGGCCAGGGGCGCGAATCGGCGGTGGTTGTCTGCCCAGGCAGCACCCGTGGGGTCACTGTAGGGCCCGCCAGGGCGCTCATACAGGTCGGGCGCCACCACCACATAGGCCGGTGCTTCGCCCATCGGCTTGAGGCGGCCTGCCACCAGCGTTGGCGCCACACCGCCCCAGGGGCACGGCAGACTGGCCACCATACGCGGCGCCACCAGGGCTGCCCGCACGGCTGGAAAACCGGGCAACAGAAGGCGGCTGGTCACGCCGGCGCGGGCCAAGGCATCGGGCAGCGCGCCGACCACATCGGCCAGGCCACCGGTCTTGACCAGGGGAACCGCCTCGGCTGCGGTTTGCAGGATTTTCAAGGGCGTGCGGCTTAAGCGTTGTCCTTGAGCGGGTCCTGCTTGGCCTGCAGCTTCTCCAGCATGGTGCGGGTGACCAGCACCACACCGTTGTCGGTGCGCTCGAAGCGTTGGGCGTCGGCCTGCGGATCCTCACCAATGACCATGCCTTCGGGGATACGGCAGCCGCGGTCGATCACCACTTTCTTCAGGCGCGAACGCGACCCCACGGTGACGCCCGGCAGGATCACCGCTTGGTCGATGAAGCAGAAGGAATGCACCCGCACCTCGGAAAACAGCACCGAATTGGACACATGCGAGCCGCTGACGATGCAGCCGCCACTGACCATGGTGTTGACCGTCATGCCGTGCATGCCGGTGCGGTCGGGAATGAACTTGGCCGGAGGCAACTGGCGCTGTGAGGTCCAGATCGGCCAATTGGTGTCGTAGATATCGAGTTCGGGCGTGATGGAGGCCAAGTCCAGATTGGCCGACCAAAAGGCGTCGATGGTGCCCACATCCCGCCAATAGTGCAGGTCGCCGTTGGTGATGCAGGACATGGAAAAGGGGTGCGCCAAGGCACGCCCCTCGCCCACCACCTTGGGAATCACATTTCTCCCGAAGTCGTGTTCGGAAGAAGGGTCGGCCAGGTCTTCGTCCAGCAGCCGGTAGAGGTAGTCGGCATCGAAGATGTAGATGCCCATGCTGCACAGGGATATGTCTGAGCGCCCCGGCATCGGCGGTGGGTCCTTCGGTTTTTCCACGAAAGCCGTGATGGCGCGATGCTCGTCCACCGCCATCACGCCGAAAGCATGGGCCTCCATGCGGGGCACCTCAATGCAACCCACGGTGCAGGGCTTGCCGCTGGCCACATGGTCGCGCAGCATCACCGAATAGTCCATTTTGTAGATGTGGTCGCCGGCCAGCACCACGATGTAGGACGGGTTGGCGCCGCGCACGATGTCCATGTTCTGGTAGACGGCGTCGGCGGTGCCGCGGTACCAGTGCTCTTCGTCCACGCGCTGCTGCGCGGGCATGAGGTCGACCATCTCATTGAGCTCGGCACGCAGGAACGACCAGCCGCGCTGCAGATGGCGCAGCAGGGAGTGCGACTTGTACTGGGTGACCACCCCGATCCTGCGGATGCCCGAATTCACGCAGTTCGACAGGGCGAAGTCGATGATTCGGAACTTGCCCCCGAAATACACCGCTGGTTTGGCGCGGCTGTCGGTGAGTTGCTTCAGCCGTGACCCCCGGCCGCCGGCCAGCACCAGGGCGATGGTGCGGCGTGCCAGCATGTGCGGCTGCAGTTGGAGCTCAGCGGGTCGGTTGTCGGGCGGGGCGCCGTTTGGGTTCATGTTGGCTCGCTGGATGCTGCACAAAATCCGCCGGGGTCAGGTCTGGAGCGGCACCACCACCCCCTCATCTTCCACGACAACGTATACCCGATCGTCTCCGATGGTCGGCTCGATGTGCAAGCCGGTGAATGCACCAAAGGCCGGCAACACCCCAAAACCCGGTGTCATGCGAAAACAGGGCAGGCGCAGGCTCAGACCGCCGCGCTCGTGCAGGCGCACACCCGGGTGCAGGTGGCCCGCCAGAGCATAGGCGCCGGCCACCCACTGCGGTTCGTGCACCAACGCCCAGGGGCCCCGTCGCAAGGGCCCGGCATGCACCTCGATGCCCAGGGCAGCCGGTGGGTCGCCGGCATGGTGGTCGTGGTTGCCGCGCACCAGGTGCACTTCCAACGCGGGATGGCGGCTGCGCCAATCGGCGAGCGCCTGCAGCGCTTGGGGTTCCTGGGACCAGGGCCCATGCAGCAGGTCGCCCAGGAAGACCAGCTCGGCCGCCCCCGTGGCGGCCAGCAGCTCGTCCAAGCGTTGCACCATGGCGGATTCGGAGGCCAGCGGCACGGCCAAGCCGTGGCGGCGAAAGGTGTGCCCCTTGCCGAAATGGGCATCCGCCACCAAGAGCAGTTTCAGGCTGGGGTCGTAGGCGGCCCGCTGGGGCCACAGTTCAAGAGGCCGCCCGTCCGGGCCGGCGTGCACCGCAGGGCCGTGCACGGCCTCAGGAAGTCATCAGCGCCAGGGTGGCCTCGGCGTGTTCGGTGGGGCTGCGCTTGAACCCCGAGCGGGCAAAGCGTTGCAGCCGACCCAGGACCAGGGCCGTCAGCGCCGAGGCTCGTACCTGCGCATCCACCGTGGCTGTGGTGGAGCCCGCCGCGTCGCCGGCTTCGCGCAGGCACTGCTTGAGTTGCGATTCCACCCGGTCGAACAACTGCACCATGCGGGCTGACAGCCGTTCGTGCTCCAGGATGAGGGCATCACCCACCATCACGCGGGTCATGCCCGGGTTGCGTTCGGCGAATTGCAGCAGCACCAGCACGATGCGCCGCGCATGGTCGCGGCCATCGCCCGAACCTTGGGTGATTTGATTGAACAGGGTAAACAGGCTGGATTCGATGAACTCGATCAGCCCCTCGAACATCTGCGCCTTGCTGGCGAAGTGCCGATACAGGGCCGCTTCGCTCACTTCCAGGCGCGCGGCCAGCGCGGCAGTGGTGATGCGGTCGGCGTCGGGCTGCTCCAGCATCGAAGCCAGGGTCTGCAGGATCTGGATGCGGCGCTCGCCCGGCCGGGGGCGCTTGCGGCCACCGGGCGCTGCTGCCTGCGCGCCATCGTCCGTGGACGCCGGTGCAGGAAACGGGTTGGCGGGCAGGGGCGTCATGGCAACAGGGTCTTAGGGGGCGTCTTGAGGCTTCTTGGTGAGCGTCCGGAAGGCGTTGGAGCCGCTTCAGCTTCTGATTCTGTCACAGGGCGCCCAGGCTCCTGAGCCTGCGATCGACATAGGGCGGGCGGCGGTGCAGGTGACGCGCAGCGGGCTTGCCGCGGGGCAATCCGACTTTCATCCAGCGCTGCATCCACACGGTACGCCAACCGGCGGCATGCGCGGCCTTCTGGTGCTCCAGCGTGTCTTCGACCAACACGCACCGGCGCGGACTCACGCCCAGGCGCACCGGCAAGTGGCGAAACAGGCGGCCGTCGGGCTTGGGCCGCAGGTGGCCGAACATCGTCATGTCTTCGATGGGAATCACGGCATCAAAACAATCCTCGATGCGCAAGGCCCTCAGCACGCGTCGGGCGTAATGGCCCGGCGCATTGGTCAACAGCAGGCGCAGGCCGGGCAGACGGCGCAGGCGGTGGATGTCGTGGGCATGACCGCGCACGCGCTGTTCCAGGTCGGGAAAACGGTGGGTTTCATGCAGGAAATGGGCGGCCTTCACTCGATGATGGCGCATGAGGCCCAGCAGGGTGGAGCCATAGCGGTGCCAATAGTGCACCCGCATCGCATCGGCCTGCTCCCGGGGCACGCCCAGGTGCTCGCGGATGTAGTCGGTCATCGCGGCATTCATGCCGGGAAACACGGCCGTCCCGGCATCGTGCAGGGTGTTGTCCAGATCGAAGAACCACACGGTGCGCGCACCGGTGGAATGCCAGACCACGGCGCGGGCTCAGTGCGAACGGATCATGGTGCCGAAGGCCTGATCGGTCAGGATCTCCAGCAGCAGCACATGCGGCACGCGGCCGTCCACGATGTGCACCGCGTTCACCCCGCACTTGGCGGCATCGATGGCCCCAGCGATCTTGGGCAACATGCCGCCACTGATCGTGCCGTCTTCCACCAATTCGTCGATGCGGCGCGCTGACAGTTCCGTCAGCAGTTGGCCTTGTTTGTCCAGCACACCCTTGATGTTGGTGAGCATGAGCAGCTTTTCGGCCTTGAGCACTTCGGCCAACTTGCTGGCCACCAGGTCGGCATTGATGTTGTAGCTCTCGTTCTGGCCCCCGAATCCGATGGGGCTGACGACCGGGATGAAGGCATCGTCCTGCAAGGCCTTGACCACGCTGGGGTCGATGGAGTCGATCTCACCCACCTGCCCGATATCGTGTTCCCTATTCGGATCGTCCTTGTCCAGCAAACGCAATTTGCGGGCACGAATCAGCCCTCCGTCGCGGCCGGTCAAGCCCACGGCCTTGCCGCCCGCGGCATTGATCAGGCCCACGATGTCCTGCTGCACCTCACCGGCCAGCACCCACTCCACCACCTCCATCGTTTCTTCATCGGTGACGCGCATGCCCTGGATGAAGGTGCCCTTCTTGCCCAAACGGTTGAGCGCCTCGTCAATCTGTGGGCCGCCACCGTGCACCACGATGGGGTTGATGCCCACCAGTTTGAGCAGCACCACATCCTCGGCAAAGGCCTTCTGCAGGGCCGGGTCGGTCATCGCATTGCCGCCGTACTTGATCACCATGGTCTTGCCGTGGAAACGACGGATGTAAGGCAGCGCCTGGGCCAGGATTTCGGCCTTGTCGCGGGGGTCGATGGCGGAGGCGGTGATGTTCATCTTGAGGGGCCGTGAAAGTTCGGGAGCGCCCGGATTCTAGGCAGCGTCGGCCGTGGCCTCCTGGGCAGCGCCATCAGGCGCCGGCTCGCCCAGCGCACTGGCCAGGTCAGCGCGCAGCACGGCAGCCAGTGAGCGGCGGTCGGCGTGGGCGCTGCCCCGTGAATCGAGCGCCGTTACCTGCACCACGAGCCCGCGGCCGCAGGCAATGCGCCACAGGCTCTGGGCCAAGGTGGTGTCACCCAAAAACTCCACCGCCGGGCTGATGGCTTGGTCGCGGTCGCGGTAACGCAGCGCCACCGGCTGCACCGGTGCCTCCACGGCAATCGCCGCCTGCAGGAGATTGGCATGGAAAGGCAGCAGGGCCTTGCCGTCGCCCGTGGTGCCCTCAGGAAACACGGCCACGCACTGTCCGTCCTTGAGGGCTTGGGCAATCTCGTGCATCGCGCGCATGGCGTCCCGGCGCTGCTCGCGCCGGATGTAGAGCGTGCCTGCGCAGTCCACCAGTTTGTTGACCAGCGGCCATTCCTGCACATCGGCCTTGGAGACGAACCGCGCCCGTGGACACACCGCATGGATGGCCATGATGTCGATCCAGGAGATGTGGTTGGCCACGATCAGCGTGCCCCTCGGACGAAAACGGCCCTGCACTTCCAGGCCCATGCCCAGGCAGCGCAGCATGCCCCGGGACCACCACTGGATGCGCGCATGGCGTCCGGCTTCGTCGAGCGAGGGAAAGCGCAAGAGCACCAACAGGATCCCGTGCAGGCTGTGCAGGACCGCGCGCAGCAGGCGCCAGATTCCGAGGACCATGGCGGAGGCGGCTTGCGCTCAGGTTGCGGCAACCTGGGCCGCGGCGTCGTAGGCCACCGACCCCGCCACCAGGGTCAGGCGGGTCTGCCCGGGCAGCGCAAAACCGGTGCTGCCAGGCGCGAAGGGCGTGTGCTTGCCTTGGCTTCGCAAGGCATGCGGATGGGCCTGCCACTGCACGGTAGGGTCGAAACAGCACAGGTCTGCCACTCCGCCTTCCACCAGGCGCCCGGCGCTGGCCGCCAGGGAGCCCAGCGCGCCGCCCAACACGGCTACCGGCCGCGCGGTGATTGGGGCCAACGATTCCGTGAGTGACAGCCCCTGGTCCTGCCCCCATTTCAACGCCAGACTCAGAAGCAACTCCAGGCCGGTGGCACCGGGCGCGGCTTCAGCGAAGGGCAGCGTCTTTTCGTCGCTGCTCAGGGGCAGGTGGTCGCTGACCAGGGCATCGATGGTTCCGTCGGCAAGGCCTTTGCGCAGTGCTTGGCGGTCACGGTCCTGGCGCAGGGGAGGCACCACGCGCATGGCCGAGTCGAAATACCCAATGTCCACATCGCTCAGGTGCAAGTTGTTGATGCTCACATCGCAGGTGAGCGCAAGGCCCTGGGCCTTGGCCTGGCGCACCAGTTCTACGCCCGCCGCACTGCTGATGCGGCACAGGTGCACCCGAGCGCCGGTGCTGCGCATGAGCTCGATGATGGTGTGCAAGGCCACAGTCTCTGCGCTGACCGGCACGCCGGCCAGCCCCATGCGCGTGGCCACGGCGCCGCTGGCTGCGACACCCTTGCCCAGCCAAGGGTCTTGCGGCCGCAGCCACACCGAATAACCATAGGTGGCGGCGTACAGCATGGCGCGCTGCAGCACTTGGGTGTCTGCAATGGCCACCTCCGCCTGCGAAAAGCCGATACAGCCCGCCTCGGTGAGCTCAGCCATCTCGGTGAGCACTTCACCGCGCAGGCCCACCGTGAGCGCACCCAGGGGGAACAGCCGGCAGCGGGAGAGTTGCCTGGCGCGAAACTTGAGCATTTCCACCAGACCGGGTTCGTCTAGGGCGGGGTCGGTGTCGGGCGGGCACACCAGGCTGGTCACCCCGCCGGCAGCCGCCGCTGCCAGCTCGCTTTCGAGCATGCCTTCATGCTCATGGCCGGGTTCGCGCAGCCGGGCCGACAGGTCCACCAGGCCCGGCATCACCACC
Organism: Azohydromonas lata NBRC 102462; assembly: GCA_945878385.1. Lineage (GTDB taxonomy): Bacteria > Pseudomonadota > Gammaproteobacteria > Burkholderiales > Burkholderiaceae_C > RFTU01. The sequence goes on from CAMCTE010000032.1 coordinate 9,704, forward strand.
CAGCCCCGCGCGTCGAAGCGGCGCTCGGGCGTGAAGCCGGCCGGAGCCGGGCCGATACCCGCGATGCGGTCGCCTGCGATGGTGATGTCGGTGACTTCGTCGCGGCCCGAAGCCGGGTCCACCACGCGCCCGTTTTGAATCAGGATCTTCATGATGCTCAAGCCTCGTTGCCGGCGATGATGCTCATCACCGCCATGCGCACCGCGATACCGAAGGTGACCTGCGGCAGGATCACGCTGTGGGGCCCATCGGCCACGCTGGAGTCGATTTCAACGCCGCGGTTGATCGGGCCCGGGTGCATCACGATCACATCGGGCTTGGCCAGAGCCAGCTTTTCCGGCGTGAGCCCGAAGTTCTTGAAGAATTCGGCCGAGCTGGGCAGCATCGCGCCGCTCATGCGTTCGTTCTGAAGACGCAGCATGATGATCACATCTGCTCCGCGAATGCCTTCGGCCATGTCGTGGCAGACCCGCACGCCCATGGAGGCCAGATCGGGCGTGACCAGCGTCTTGGGGCCTACCGCACGAATTTCAGGCACCCCCAGCGTGGTCAGCGCGTGAATGTCTGACCGCGCCACACGCGAATGCACGATGTCGCCCACGATGGCCACGGTGAGATTGGTGAAATCCTTCTTGAAGTGCCGGATCGTGTACATGTCCAGCAGGCCCTGTGTGGGGTGGGCGTGACGCCCGTCGCCCGCGTTGACCACATGCACATGCGGCGCGCAATGCTGAGCAATCAGGTAGGGCGCGCCGGACTCGCTGTGGCGCACCACGAACATGTCGGCGTGCATCGCGCTGAGGTTGGCGATGGTGTCCAGCAGGCTCTCACCCTTGGCGGCGCTGCTGCGTGCGATGTCCAGATTGATCACATCGGCGCTCAGGCGCTTGGCGGCGATCTCGAAAGTGGTGCGGGTGCGGGTGCTGTTCTCGAAGAACAGATTGAACACGCTCTTGCCGCGCAGCAGCGGCACCTTCTTCACCTCGCGGTCGTTCACGGACAGGAAGGTGCTGGCCGTGTCCAGGATGTGGTGCAGCACTGCGCGGGGCAGCCCTTCGGTGGACAGCAGATGAATCAGTTCACCGTGGCGATTGAGTTGAGGGTTGCGCATGGGCTCAGCCTCCTTCCACCGCAAAGGTCAAGCGACCCTTCGTGTCCTGCGCCAATGACAAGCGCTGCGACGCCGGCAGTGCGATGCGCGCTGCTGCGCACTGGGCCTCGAAGGGCAGCTCGCGGCCGCCACGGTCCACCAGCACAGCCAAACTCACCCGGGCCGGACGCCCGAAGTCGAAGAGTTCATTGAGGGCTGCACGCATGGTGCGACCGGTGTAGAGCACATCGTCCACCAGCACGATGTGGCGCCCGTCCACTTCGAAGGGCAACCGCGTGGCGCCGGCCGTGGCGCTCAGGCCGCGTTCAGCGTAATCGTCGCGGTGCAGGGTGATGCTCAGGGTGCCCGACCCACCCGGCAGGGCCAGGTCTTTCTGCAGCCGCTCGGCCAGCCAGGCGCCGCCCGACCAGATCCCCACCAGGCCCACGGGCGTGGCTCCGGCAGCAGCCACCAGTGCCCCAACCTGGCGCTGCAGCTGTTCGTAGAGCGCTTCTGCGTCCAAGGCAAGTTGCGTCATGCTTGCTGATCCAAAAACTGTTGAAGTATCACCGCGGCGGCCGCCGCATCCAGGTCGCGCGCACCACCGGCCTGCGCCTCGACCGTGCTGTAGCGTTCGTCCACTTCATGAACGGGAAGGCCCGTGCGGCCCTGAAGACGGCGGGCAAACCGCTGCGCCCGCTGCGTGTTTTCATGCGGCGCGCCATCGGGATGGAAGGGCACGCCCACCACCAGTTCGTCGGGCTGCCACTGGGCAATCAACGCCGAGATGGCGACGAAACGATCATCGCCCATCTCGTGCAGTGTCTTGAGCGCCTGGGCTTGCCCCAAGACCGTGTTGCCCGTGGCCACGCCCACCCGCTTGAGCCCGTAGTCGAAGGCCAGAAAGGAGCGCTCACGGCGCGCGGGCAGCGCAGGGGCCGCCCCGCTCATGCGTGCCCGGCCTCCTGGCTGAGCATGCGAGGGTCGATGCCCAGCAGGGACAGGGCCTTGTCGTAGCGCTTGTCGATGGGTGTGTCAAAGATGACGGAAGACTCAGCCTCCACGGTCAACCATCCGTTGCGGCTGATCTCATCTTCGAGTTGACCGGCGCCCCAACCGCTGTACCCCAGCGTGATGAGCACGCGCCGAGGACCTGCGCCGCTGGACAGCGCCTCCAGCACGTCGCGGCTGGTGGTCATCTCCACCTGCGCGCCGGGAATGGCCAAGGTGGAGTGGTACGGGCTCTCGTCGGTGCCGATGCGCTCATGCAACACGAAGCCGCGCTCGGTTTGCACCGGGCCGCCGAAGAACACAGGGGAATCGTGGAGGTCGTTGCGCCCCAGGTGAAGGTCAACCTTTTCAAACAGCCGCGGCAGGGTAATGTCGATGGGCTTGTTGATCACCAGGCCCAGGGCCCCACGGTCGTTGTGTTCACACAGATACACCACGGTACCGGCGAAGCGCTCGTCGGCCATGCCGGGCATGGCAATGAGGAACTGGTTCGTGAGGTTGATCGACTCGCCCGGCATGCCTGAATTCTATGCTGTCCGATACTGCCGGGGATGGACACGAAACCCCTGAACGCCGCGTTGGTTTGGATGCGGCGAGACTTGCGCTGCGATGACCACGCCGCCCTCTGTCACGCCTTGAAACAGGCACGCCGCGTATGGTGCGCATTCGTCTACGACACCGACATCCTCGACGCCCTGCCTCGTCGCGACCAGCGTGTGGCCTTCATCCACGAAGCGCTGGCCGAGGTGGACACCACCCTGAGAGCCTGGGCGGTGGAAGCCGGCGTGACGGATGCGCCATCGGTGGGGTTGGTCGTGCGCCACGGTCGTGCCCTGGAAATCGTTCCCCGGCTGGCCGCGGAACTGGGCGCCGATGCAGTCGTGTGCAGTCACGACGACGAACCCCAGGCTTTGGACCGGGATGCCCAGGTGGCGCAAGCTCTGGCCAGGCAGCGCATCGGTTGGACCAGCGTGAAAGACCATGTGGTGTTCGAGCGGCGTGAAGTGATGACGCTGTCCGGCGGTTCCTATGGCGTGTTCACGCCTTACAAGAACGCATGGCTCAAACGGCTGGCCGCGCAGCCTCACGCCTTGGATGAACAGCCCACGCGGCCGCTGGCAGCCGCCTTGGCGCCGGTGCCCGTGGCCATGCAACAGCCATTGCCCCGCTTGCCGGACATCGGCTTCGAGGCGATGGGCCCTCAAGAGATCCGCATGCCCACCGGTATGAGCGGCGCGCAACAACTGCTGCGGGATTTCCTGGGCCGCATCGACGACTACCGGCGCGCGCGCGACTTTCCCGGGATCAAAGGGCCCAGCTACCTGTCGGCGCACCTGCGCTTTGGCACCATTTCCGTGCGCCAACTCGCGCGAGAGGCCTGGACGCGTTGCCAGCAAGGCTCGGAAGGCGCCGAGGGATGGCTGGCCGAACTGGTGTGGCGCGATTTTTATCACCAGATCCTGCACCACCACCCCCGAGTCGTGGACCGCGCCTTCAAGCCCGAATACGACCGCATCGAATGGGCCTCAGGCCCCCAGGCCGACGCGCACTTCCAGGCTTGGTGCGAAGGCCGCACCGGCTACCCTCTGGTGGACGCCGCCATGCACCAGATCAACCAGACGGGCTGGATGCACAACCGGTTGCGCATGGTGGTGTCGAGCTTCCTGATCAAGGATTTGGGCATCGACTGGCGGCGTGGCGAGGCCTACTTCGCCGAGAAGCTGATCGACTTCGACTTGGCGGCCAACAACGGCGGCTGGCAGTGGGCGGCCTCCAGCGGGTGCGATGCGCAGCCCTACTTCCGCATCTTCAACCCGGTGAGTCAAAGTGAGAAGTTCGACCCGAAGGGACAGTTCATCCGCCGCTACATCCCCGCCTTGGCGCAGTTGCCGGACGCAGCCCTGCACGCACCGTGGATGGCGCGACCATTGGACTTGGCTGCTGCAGGGGTACAGATAGGCCGTGACTATCCCGCCCCCATCGTGCAACACGATGTGGCGCGCCAACAGACGCTGCAGCGCTACGAGGTGGTGAAGTCCAAGGGTTGAGCCCGACCCATGGCATCGACCCATGGCATCGACCCTGGGCTCAGGCCGAGGGGGGAGCTCGCCGTCGCGCACGGGAGCGGGCCAACACCCGCGCGGCTGCGCCGAACCGTTCGTGCAAGGCAAAGGGGTCTGTGACTGGCCACGCCGCAGGCAGCGCCCCAGCGGCCGATTCCAGCGGCCGCACCACGCCCCACAACCCTGCCCGGGCGGGCAAGGCTGCCAGTGCCGCTGGCCATTCGACAGGCCGCCCCATCACCAAAGCGCCGGCCGGTCCCACCAACAGCGCCAAACGGTGGTCTGCGAGCTGAAGAAAGACCCATTGCGGGACGGTCTCGGGCGATTCATCGGAACGGATCAGCGCGGTCAGTTGGGTCGCCGGCCATTCCACCCCACCGTGCTCGACGGTGCCCACCTGAAGTGCTTGCTCGACCTCGGCGGCAGACGCCCAGCGGCTGGCCACCACCCAAAGGGCAGGCACATGCAGCTGCACAGCACCGGCACGCACTGGCTGCAAGGGCACGCGCGACACCAGGTTAGGGAAGTCCAATTCCCAGGCCGATGCCGACGGGCCCGTGACCCTCAGCGCTCCACCACGGGCGGCCATCCAGGTCGCCAATGTCTGTGCTTGGGAGCAGACTTCGTCGGCCCATTCGGTATCGGCCCCATCCCCCAACCGAAGGCGCAACCCTCCGTCCAACGCGCTCGCGGTCAGGCGCAGGGGCGCGTCCACGCCCTGCTCGATCCGAGAGGCCACCCACTGCTCCAAGACCGGCATCACGCGATGGGCCCATTCGGGGTCCAAACGATGTTGAACACCTTCGATGTCGAAGTCGATGGTTCGGCCCCGCTCACGGGCCACACGGCGCGCGGTGCGAAACAGGGTGACCGACCAAGACTCCAGAGGGACACAGGTGGCGTCTTCCATGCGCTGGGCCAGCAATTGCCGGCTCGCGCCATCGTGCCCGCTTGCCAACAGTTGTGCCACCCAGCCCTGAACCTGGCCTGCCGCCAAGCGCAGCAAGGGTTCCGTGACCGGGTCGCCCGCTGCGCTGCCCTCTCCAGGCAATGGGTCCGCAAGGGCCGAATCGCGGCCCGCTTCTTCCAAGGTTTGCCCGGTGGTGGAGTCGGGCCAGGCCGACCAGTCGAGGGCCCACCACCAGGGCGCCACGCGTGGCGCAGGGGGTGGTTGCACTATGGGCAACGGTACAGCGAAGGTTGGCGCAGGCGGCTCTTCGTCAGCCACTGGGAGCGCTTCTTCAAGGGGCGGCTCTGGCTCAGCGGCTTGGAAAGACTCTTCAACGAGAAGCTCGGCTGGCACCGCGGGCTTTGGCGTCTCATCGGGCAACGGCGGCAGCAGGGCCGCCGGTACGGTTTCGCCCACCAGGTCCATGAGTTCCAGGAACAGCTGCTGCAGCCGACAGTCGGTATCCAGCAACACCGTGGCGTCGAACGCGCCGCCACCTTCCAGCAGTTCATCCACCCGCTGCTCGCCTTCCTGGGCAATCGCCGCCAGGCGGCTCAGCCCCATGGACGATGCGGCCACGCCCACGGCCTGGAAGGACCGACACAGCACCATCTGCTCGGCATAGTCCGCCGGTTCATGCCGCAGGGCCTGCAACGAGAGTTCGGCGCTGCGCAGCAACTCCCGGGTTTCAATCAGAAACAACTGGTTGCTGCCGCTCAGTCCTTCGACCGGCACCGCCCACCAATCGCGCCCGACAAGGGGTGCATCCGGTGCCGGAACGCCAGCGCCAGCGGTCTCGCCGCCGCGCGTCGATTCGACGGGCGCCGCCCAAGTCGCCTGTTCACTCACGGGCGCCACTGCATCCGCGGCAACGCCTGCTGCCGCAGGCGTCGAGCGTTGCAGCAACTGCATCGACCAATCCGGGTCGCGCGCAGCCAGGCACTTGCGCAGCTTGAGGTCGGCCAAGCGGTCTTGGGTCAACACCAACGCGGTGGCCAGGGAGCCGGGCAGGGGCGCCTGTGGATCCTCAACCAGGTCCACCAAGGCCTGCAGGGCATCCATGAGCGAGCCCGAACCTTCGGTGCCGCCCAGGGCTCGGTGCAGGTCGCGCAGGCCCTGCGCGGCACGGGCGCGCTGCGGGTGCAGGGCCACTGACTGCCCTGCAGGCATCAGCGCATTCGCTTCGGTTTGGGTCGCCTCATCCCACCAGCCCGCAAGCGCAGACGCCAAGGTGCTCCAGTCCAGCGCGGTATCGGCAGGCGGGCCCTCGGCAGCTTGAAACGATCCCGGCGCACTCACGACTGCAGTTCCCTCAACCGTGGATGGGCCAAAAGTTGCAGCAGGCAAAGTCGATCGGCTTCGATCCCCTGACCATCGTCGCCGACCCATACCGCGCGCCCAATCGAAAAGTGGGGGCGAGAACGCGCGAGCAAAAGGGCCTGCGGCCGGTCTGCCATGCCCTGCGCCGCCAACAAATCGGCGGGCACCGCGCCATCCTCGTCCAAGCGCACTTCAACTTGGGCAAAAACCGGTTCGGCCTCGTGAACCTGCAGCGCCCAGCCCACGCCCACGCCCGCATGGGGCAGGAGCAGACAGCCCGAGAGGGCCTTGGCCACGCCGAGAAACCGCCCCAGGTCAAGCACACCCATCAAGCCGCCCTGCACCAGGGCCACACCCGCCAGCCACGAGGGCACATGGTGCACTGCTTGAACGGTCGCACCCCGCTCAATGCGGTTCACCTGGTCGGCAGCGATGAAAAACCGATAGGCGGCCACTTTCACGCACCAACCCACGGGTGGCGTGGCATCACTCACGAGGCTGCCACCGCTTGCAGCACATCCACCATCAGCCGGGGCGCGAAGGGCTTGGCCAGCACATCCCAGCCCGGCGCCTGCCCCGCGGTCAGCAAGGCCCAAGCTCGAGCCTGCGGCAACTGGGCCGAGTGCACCAACATCACCACCGGCCTGCCCTGCAACGCCGGCTCGTTCTGCCACAGGCTGCTGAGTTCCAGCCCATCAAGCTCTGGCAAATCCCAGGCCACAAAGGCGGCATCGAACCCTTGGGACCGCGCCAGTTCCCAGGCCGTCAGTCCATCGTGGGCCGTGATCGGTTCGTGACCGGCGGCCTGCAAGGCCTGCCGGGCGCCATCCCTCAAGGTGGCGTCGTGATCAGCCACCAAAACCCGCATCAGATCTGAACCATCTCAAAATCCTCCTTGCGCGCACCGCATTCCGGGCAGGTCCAGTTCATGGGCACATCGGCCCAGGCGGTGCCCGGTGCGATGCCATGCTCGGCGTCGCCAGCGGCCTCGTCGTAGATCAAGCCGCAAATGAGGC